>NZ_JROX01000093.1:0-10441 GCF_000800955.1 Kocuria sp. ZOR0020 | reverse complement strand
TGAGAATGGCTCTTTCCCTGTCAAACGTGCGTCATGGACTGTGGGGTCCCTGCTTTTCCATGCGGTTGAGCTGCCGGGAGATCTTGGGGAGGTAGATCAGAGCGGATATTGCTCCGGCCACCACTGCCGCCCACAGCAACAGCATCAGCAGTCCGATCACGATCTCAAACCCATTGTCTTGCACCACGTTCATCACTCCTCCTCAGCAGGATGTTGTGCCTGATCTCTACGCCCAGGCACCCGCCGTGCCGAGAGCATGGGGGACGTACGCTTTTCGGCCGAAAAACGTACATCCCCATGACCTCAACGGAGCACAGGCACCTCAGGCGTCGGCTGCGATCAGCTCGGCAGCCCGCTCGCCGATCATGAACACCGTGATGTTGGGGTTCACGGTCACCAGTTCCGGCATCACGGAGGCATCAGCCACGCGCAAGCCCTTGACGCCCTTGACCCGCAGCTGAGGGTCAAGGGGAGCTAGGGCGTCGTCGTCGGCCCCCATGCGCACGGAACCCGCCGGGTGGTAGACCGTGTTGTGGGTGCGGCGGATGTAATCGGCGAATTCCTGGTCCGTCTGCACGTCCGGGCCGGGGAACAGCTCCTGACCGGCCCACTCAGCCATGGGACCCTGCGCCACGATCTCCCGGGCCTTGCGGAAACCGGCGGTCATGATGCGCATGTCGTAGCCCTCCGGGTCCGTGAAGTAGCGGGGGTCGTACATGGGCTTGTCCCGGAAGTCCCGTGAGCGCAGCCGCACGGTCCCCCGGGAGCGGGCGTGGGTGACGTTGGGGGTCAGGCAGAACGCGTTGTCCGAGGTGGGGTAGCCCTGCCGGAAGGTGTGCATGTCAAAGTTCACGGAACCGTAGTGCATCATCAGGTCCGGGCGGTCCGTGTCCGGGTCCACCTGGGAGAACAGTCCGATCTCCCACCACTGGGTGGATTCCGTGACCATGGGTTTCTTGGCCTCCCACTGGATCACACCCTCCGGGTGGTCCTGGACGTTCTCACCAACGCCGGGGGAGTCCACGCGCACCTCAACACCTACTTGGCGCAGGTGCTCGGCGGGACCGATCCCGGAGAGCATCAGCAACTTGGGGGTGTCGATGGCGCCGGCCGAGACCACCACTTCCTTGCGGGCGGTCAGCGCCCGGGCGGTGCCGAACGCGTTGTCCACCACTGACACGCCGGTGCAGGTCTCCCCATCAAAGGTCAGTTCCTTGACCTGTGTCTCTGGCAGCACGTACAGATTGGCGCGCTCGTCCTGGATCGGGTGGATGTAAGACACCGACGACGACGCCCGCGTCCCGTCCTCCCGCGCATTGATCTGGAAGAAGTTGGCGCCGTTGAGCACGGTCTTGCCGGTGTTGAAGTCGGCGCGTGGGATCCCGGCCTGCTCGGCAGCATCCAGTACAGCCACACCGCAGGGGTCTGTGGCGGGGACGTTGCGCAACCGGACGGGGCCGTCATGGCCGTGGTGGGCGCCGTCGTCCTGGTTGTTTTCCAGCTTCTGGTACAGGCGGAAAGCTGTTTCCGCGTTCCAGCCGGTGGCTCCGAACTTCTCCTCCCACTCGTCGATGTCCTCGGCCGGTGCCCAGAACGCGATGCATGAGTTGTGGGAGGAGCAGCCACCCAGCACCTTGGCGCGGGCCATGCGCATGAACGAGTTGCCGTTCTCCTGGGGCTCGATCTGGTAGTCCCAGTCGTAGCCGGATTCCAGCAACTCCATCCAGCGGTTCAGTGTGGTGATTTCCGGGATGGTCTTGTCATGGGGGCCGGCCTCGATCAGCGCCACGGTGACGTCCGGGTTCTCGGACAGGCGGGCAGCGACGACAGAACCGGCTGAACCTGCACCCACCACGATGTAGTCGAACTCGGTGGGGATCTGGCGTTCAGTCGATCCAGGGGCGTTGGGAGTCATGATCCTCTTTCTTCCGGTGTCTTCCGATCCATGGGTGGGCACGGTTCAGGCGCTGTGGTCAGTGAACCATCCGGTCACGGCGGGGCGGGTGTTCTGGTAGACGTGCTTGACCTCCTGGTACTCGGCCAACCCATGCTGACCCAGCTCGCGGCCCACGCCTGATCGCTTCATGCCGCCCCATTCGGCCTGGGGCAGGTAGGGGTGGAAGTCGTTGATCCAGATGGTGCCGTGGCGCAGGCGTGCGGCAATGCGCTGGGAGCGCCCGGCGTCCTGGGACCACACGGCACCTGCCAGGCCGTAGAAGGTGTCGTTGGCGATCTCAACGGCCTCATCCTCCGTGGTGAAGGTCTCCACGGTGACCGTGGGACCGAAGGCCTCGTCATGCACACAATCCATGTCCCGGGTGCACTGATCGATGACCGTGGGCAGGTAGTAGTACCCGGATTCCAGGTCCAAAGTGCCATCTGCGGACTTTCCCGTGCCAAAGGCGCCGCCGCAACGCACCCGTGCGCCCTGCTCACGGGCGCGCTCCACGTAGGAGTGCACCTTGTCCCGGTGCTCGGCAGAAATGAGCGCTCCGGTTTCTGCCTGGGAGTCGAACGGGCCACCCAGCTTGATCTGCTGTGCGCGGCGGACCAGTTCGTCCACGAACTTGTCCGCAATGGATTCCTCCACCACCAGACGGGCACCGGCAGAACACACCTGCCCCGAGTGCACAAAGGCGGCGTTCAGGGCGTTGTCCACGGCAGCGTCAAAGTCGGCATCAGCGAACACCACGTTGGGGTTCTTGCCGCCCAGTTCCAGGGCCACCTTCTTGATGGTCTTGGCCGCCTCCTGGGCAATCAAGGAGCCGGTGACCAGGCCGCCGGTGAAGGAGACCATGTCCACGTCCTCGCTGGTGGACAGCAGAGCACCCGCCTCAGCACCGGCACCCAGGACCAGGTTGGCCACACCGGTCGGAACACCGGCCTTCTCCAGCACGTCCATCAGCAGAATCGCGGAGTGCGGAGTCAACTCGGCCGGCTTGAGCACAAAGGTGTTGCCCGCGGCCAGGCACGGAGCCACCTTCCAGGCGGCCTGCAGCAGTGGGTAGTTCCAGGGAGTGATCAGACCGCACACACCCACCGGCTCGGTGACCACCTTGGAGACGACCTCTGGCATGCCGGCATCCACCATGCGCCCGGCGTGTTCCGCTGCGATCTTGCCGAAGTAGTCAAAACATGCGGCGATGTCGTCCATGTCCGTCTCGGACTCCGTCAGACGCTTCCCGGTGTCCAGGGACTCGGCCCGGGCGAACTCGTCCTTGCGCTCGCGGATGGCGGCAGCCACCTTCAGGAGGAGATCACCGCGTTGCGCTGCGGGCACGGCGGCCCACTGGCCGTCGTCGTGGGCTTCCCGAGCTGCTGCGATGGCGCGGGCGGTGTCCTGGGCGCAGGCCTCAGCCACCGTGGCCACGAACTCGCCGTTGGCGGGGCAGTGGATGTCCCGGGTCCCGCCGTTGACGGGGGCCACCCACTGGCCGTTGATGTAGAGGGTCTCACTCATGGGTGCGGTCCTTCCGGTTGGAGGAGGTTTCAGGCTCGGGTTGTGCATCGGTGGCCACGGTGGGGATCACCCCGGTGTTCAGGCTGGTGTCAAAGTCCTCTGACTCCCACGTGGGCAAGGCCCGGGGATCCAGTGACAGCTGCGTGGCACTTCCTTGGGAGGAAGACAACCGCAGGAACTCCAGGTGGCGTTCGTAATGGTCCAGGACGTCGTCGATGATCTGATCGCGGCTGTAGTCCAGGATGTCGTATTCGTGCGAACCGGTGTGGGAGAAAACCTCCAACCGCACGTAGGCATCCTGGGTGGGTCGTGAATCGGGGCGGCCGAATGACGGGATGGGCGCAGCAACGGGGTAGAGCTGGTACATGAAGTCGCGCTCCGGTGCCATGTCCACGCGCAGCGTCAGGGAGTCCGTGCCGGCAGCCTCCACAGGCAGACGCTCCACTGTTGCCAGCCCACCTTCCGAGCGAATCTCCCGCTGGATCTCCAGCAGCGCAGGTTCAGCCACCTGGTCCAGGTACCGCGTTGCCTGGGCGGGGCTGGGGTAGGAGGTGGCCCGCCGCAAACGACGGCGCCAGTGACCCTCCGTGCCGCGGCCAGACCTGCCGGCCACGGCCGAGGCCCTGGAGGTGTCCGAGCTGCGCGATTGTGAGATCTCCACTCGCAAGGCTTTCCAGAGGCTGATCATGATCAAGTACATGACCACCGCAAAGGGAAGTCCGATGATCAAGGTGGCGTTCTGCAACGTGGTGATCCCACCCACGATCAACATGGCAAGCGTCAACACGCCGGTGGCCACGGACCAGAAGATGCGCAACCAGGTGGGGCCGTCCTGGCGGGGATCGGCAATGGTGGAGGTGAAGTTGGACATCACCAGGGCGCCGGAGTCTGCCGAGGTGACGTAGAACAGCATGCCGGTCACCGTGGCCACGGCAATGACTGCCGGTGCTGCGGGGAACTGCTCCAACAGGGAGTAGAAGGCTCGCTCCGGTTGGTTCATGGCGACTTCACCAAAGGCATCGTTGCCGCCCGTGACAATGGCCAGCGCACTGTTTCCGAACACGGAAATCATGATCAGGATGAAGGCGAACGGCACGGTCATGGTTGCCACCACGAATTCACGCAGTGTGCGCCCGCGGGAGATCCTGGCCAGGAACAAGCCCACAAATGGCGCCCAGGCGATCCACCAGGCCCAGAAGAACAGCGTCCATCCGGCCATCCAGTCTCCGGCGTCCTCATAGGCAAAGGTGTTCAGCGTCATGCCGCCAAAGCTCGCCACAAAATCGCCCAGGTTGTTCACCAGGGCATCCAGGATGAAAGCGGTCTGACCGGTGGCCAGGATGTAGAGCAGCAGGGCGATGGCCAGAATCACGTTGAGTTCGGACAGGCGCCGGATGCCCTTGTCGACGCCGGACACACAAGAGATGGTGGCCATGATCACGGCCACGGCAATCAGTGCTGCCTGGGCGGCGGTGGATTCCGGGATGCCGAACATTAGGTACAACCCGTAGTTCAGCTGCGCCACTCCAATGCCCAGGGAGGTGGCCACGCCAAAGATGGTGCCCAGAAGGGCTGCAATGTCCACGGCGTCGCCTGCGCGGCCGTACACGCGGCGCCCGATCAGCGGGTAGAGCGCGGAGCGGATGCTCAGTGGCAGGCCGTGGCGGAAGGCGAAGTAGCCAAAGGCCATGCCCATCAACGCATACATGGCCCAGCCGGTGATGCCGTAGTGGAACAGCGTCCAGACCACCGCTTGCCGGGTGGCCTCCAGGGTCTGCCCTTCACCGGACGGCGGGGCGTAGTACTGACTCACGGGCTCGGCCACGGAGAAGAACATCAGGTCAATGCCGATACCTGCCGCAAAGAGCATGGCGGTCCAGGTGAACAGGCTGAACTGCGGGGAGGAGTGATCTGGACCCATTTTGGTGTTGCCCGCGCGTCCGAAGGCCACGATCAGCACGAACACGATCACCACGGTGGAGGTCAGTACGTAGAACCAGCCCAGGTTGGTGGCCACCCATCCCACCACGGACCCAATGGCGGTCTCCGCTTGAACGGGGTCGATCATGGCCCACACGGACACGGCGATCACCACCAGCCCGGTCACGATCAGCACCCACCAGTTGACCAGTGGTGCGGTGGGTACCGCGGAGGTTCGGCGGGGCAGAGCGGGCTCGGGTGACGACGGCGGAGCGTCTGATCCTGCTGCTGACGGACTGGTGGACGCGGACACGGTGCCTCCTGGAAAGGGACTTTCGGAAGGGACGTGATCACTGCTGCAGCGGCTTACGGGAAAGCCTGCTGTGGCAATGAAAAACTCCCACGAAAATCAATCAAGGATTGCACCGCAAAGAGGGCGCAATCCCTTTCAGGAATCCGTGGAGAGCACCATCAGCCTACACAGACTGTGACGTCGGTCAAATGTAAGCAGGCTGTTCTGTGGGTGTCCGGTAGGGGCTCAGAGGCTGATCCGCTGCGGGCCGGTGGAAGCACGGCCGGCGGTGATCCACGCGCGACGGTAGTGCTCCAGGAGTTGATCACCAAGGGCTGACCAGGCCCGATCCTCCACCGTATGGCGGGCAGCCGTGGCAAAAGCATGACGCTTGGCGCAATCCCCCAAGAGGTCTTGGACGTGTGTGCGCAGCTGGCCCAGATTTCCGGGTTCGTACAACCATCCGTTACGGGACTGGTCCACCAGGTCCACGGGTCCACCATGGCCGGTGGCCACCACGGGAACGCCGGAGGCCATGGCTTCTTGAATGGTTTGGCCGAATGTTTCGAATTCTCCGGGGTGAACAAAAACGTCAAAAGAGGCCATCATGCGTGCCAAGTCATGACCTGATTGGAATCCGGCAAAGTGCGCGTTCGGCAGTTGCTGCGCAAGCTGCTCCTGTTCAGGTCCGGAACCCACGATCACCAACCGCGCATCCGTCAGGGAATCCAACACCGCCAGGTCCTCCACCTGTTTCTCCGGGGCCAGGCGCCCCACGTAACCCACCAGCTTGCGGCCACCGCCAACGTCACGGTGCCACTGGTGGTCCCGGTGCTCCGGGTGGAACCGCACAGCATCCACGCCGCGGCGCCACATGATCACCCTTTGCACGCCCCGGCGCTGCAGTTTCCGGATGGATGTGCTGGACGGTGCCAACGTCAGCGTGGCGGTGTTGTGCATGGTTCTCACGTGAGACCACAAGGCGTCCTCAAGGAAACCTGCGCCGTAGCGGGCGGCGTAGCCCGGGATGTCCGTTTGATACACGGCAACACAGGGCGCGGAGATCTGATGGGCGGCCTGAATGGCGCGCCACCCCAACACAAAGGGGGAGGCCACGTGCACAACATCGGGGCTGAATCGAGTGAGGATCCTGCGGACGCGCTGCACCGTGCCGCCAGCCACACGCACATCCGGGTAGCCGGCCAGGGGAACGGCCGGTAGGCGATGAACCTGGATACCGCTCAGTTCGGGGACACCGGCGGCTGTGCCGTCGAAGGACTCCACCACATGGGTCAGCTGCAGTGGATCCGCTGCCGGGGCCACCACCATGACGTCATGTCCACGGTCCTTCATGTGCTCCAGGACCCGGATCACGGAGTGCGTGACACCGTTCATGTGGGGGAGGAACTGTTCTGCAATCACGGCGATTCTCACAATTTCAGCCTGTGAGACGGAGCTGACCCGTGGTTCACCTGCAGGTGGCCTGTTGATGAAAGCCCTGTTAACGTCCCGATGCTCCCGGCAGTGCCCGGCGTGCGACCATAGACGCGATGTCTCACAGCACGCCCACTTCCCCGGACACAGCCTCTCGCCCCACCAGCCGGTGGCGGCCGAAATCGGCACGTCGTCAGCCTGAACGCACCCACGGGCACCAGTCCGCCCAGTACCCCACGGCCTCGGGCGGTGGATCGTCGTCGTCGCGGTCCGCGAGCGGGCCGAGCGTGCCGTGGAGCAAGGGTCTGATTCCCGGCATTGCCATTGCCCTGGGAGCCCTTGTGGTGGTGGAGATCGCCGTGTTGCTGGGAGTGGTGGCCGGTGGCTCCGCAGATCTGTCCTGGGCCACGGGCCTGGGGCTCGGCGCTCAGTTGTGGCTGTTGTCCCTGGGAATCCCGTTGGAAGTCTCCGTGGCGCCCCTGGCAGGTGCTGAGGCCCAAACCGGCGTGGTGAGTTTGGCGCCGTTGGGGCTCAGCGCACTGACGGCGGTCTTGGCGTTTGTGGCAGGGACGCGACTGGCACGTCGGGCACCGTACGGTGCCGGGCTGGCTGCAGCCGTGGTGACCACAGCGATGACTCACGCTCTGGTGGCCTGTGCCGTGGCCGTGGCAACTCAAACCGGCATGGCTCGAGTACACCCGTTGCAGGCCCTGTTGATGGGTGGGCTGATCGTGCTGGTGGCCACAGCAGGTGGTGCCTTGATTGTAGGCGGCACCCCCGCTGCCCTGGTGGGTGCAGCCACGGTGGAGCGGGCGCGGAAAGCCGGCCAGGAGATGCGCTGGGCCGGGTCCTATCTCTGGGCGGTGCTGCGCGCCGCAACCGTTGCGGTGGTGGCTGCTCTGGGCGTGGGGGCCCTGGTGGTGGCCGCTGCCCTGGTGATCGGTTGGCAGCAGGTTGTCACCATTCAGCAGCAACTGGGCTCTGATGCCGCTGGGGACACCGTGTTCTTTGCCCTGCATGCCGCATTGCTGCCCAACTTTGTGGTCTGGGCGCTCTCCTGGGCCTCCGGTGCCGGTTTCTATCTGGGTCAGGGTGCGTTGGTGTCACCGGCTGGAAGCTCGGTGGAGACCCTCCCGCTGCTGCCGATCTTTGGTGCTCTCCCTCCCCAGGACGCCCCCACGGTGTTGGCGGCAGCTCCCGCCCTGGTGGTGCTGTGCGGTGTTCTGGCCGGGTGGTGGTTTGTCCGGGAAGGGGAGAATCACCTGGGCGAGTGGATTGCCATTCGCATCCCCTGGCGCATGATTTCTGCCCCCGTGGTGATTGTGGTGACCGGACTGCTGATCGGTGCAGTCACAGCACTGCTCGTGGCTGCTGTGGTGGCCCTGGCCTCCGGGTCCTTGGGTGTGGGACGCATGGATCTGGTGGGTCCCGGCGTCTGGGAAAGTGCCGCCGTGATCGGTCTGGAGGTGGCCATCGGTGCGGCCCTGGGGGCTGCCGTCGGGCCCTGGGCGGAGCAGGGCCGGGCTGTGCGCGCACCGGTCACGACGACGCCCGCCACCTCACCCACCGCTGCACCCTCAGCCAAGGCGGAACCGAAACCTACGGAAACGCCTGAACCAGCACCAACTTCCCTGCCCGCAGACGCACCGGTGAGGGGTGCCGAACGTGGCACTCAGCCGGACCCGCCGCAGGACGAGCCCGAACAGTCTGCGGGCTCGTCCACCACGGCACCACGCGTGAAGCAGCCCAAGCCCTCCCGCGGTGCGTTGGAACGTGACCGAGAGGAACAACGGCGGGCGGCCATTGAGCAGAAGCAACGACGCCGCATGGAAGAGGTCGACCTCAAAGCGCAGAAACGCTACGCGGCGGCTGAAAAGCGCAGGCAACGGCGCAAGGCAGCCCGGGACAAGTGATTCGGGCCGGTGGTGTGTGAGCAGCCCGGCGGATGTGAGCTGTGTACTCAGTTCATGCCAGGTAGCAGCAGCCCTCGGAGGTCGTCCTCCATGCTCTCCTGACAGGCGGCCTGCCCGGAAATGGTCACGGACTGGGACAGGCACTGCTCATAGCCGGAGACGGTGTCCCAGAACACCAGGCGAATGCCACCGGTCAGCAGGGCGAATCCAGCGACAGCCACGGCCACCATGGTGGCCACCAGGATCAACAACCGGCGCCTGGCACGGCGCAGGCCCAACAGCGCCATGACGGCGAAGACCATGGCAGCCACGCCGGAGACCACGCCGGCCACCGTCATCCACAACGGGCCGGAAGTCATGAACATGGCAGCACCTGCTGCACCCAGGGACAGCAACGCCATGCCCAGTGGCTTGCGCGCAGGATCAGCGTCCGGACCACCCCGGTGCCCCGCTGTGGTGGAGTTCCCGGAGTCCTGGGAGCCATCGGGGCCGGGCGTGGGCGTGCGGGGCGGTGACGGTGGCCTGGACGGTGCTGAACTCATGGACTCAACTCTATGCGGAACCAGTTCCTGCTCAGGGTCAGCGCTGCATCCGGCTGCGTAAACTCACCATCATGCGGATCGTTGCCCTTGTCTCAGGTTCCGGAACCACCTTGCAAGCAGTCCTGGACGCACTGACTGATGGACGGATTCCCGCTCAGGTGGTGGCGGTGGGAGCGGACAAACCCTGCCAAGGCCTGGAGCGTGCCGCACAGGCCGGGGCACAGACCTTTGTGGTGGAACCCGCCGCGTACCTGAACCGGTCGGCTTGGAACCGCGGGTTGCAGGCCGCCGTGGCCGAGCATCAGCCCGATCTGGTGCTGCTGGCTGGATTCATGCGGATCCTGGACGCCGAATTCGTTGCGGCCTTTGCCCCGGACCTGATCAACACGCACCCCGCCCTGCTTCCGTCCTTCCCAGGTGCCCACGGGGTGCGGGACGCCTTGGCGCACGGGGTCAAGATCACAGGAGCCACCGTCCACCGGGTGGTCCCGGAGGTGGACGCCGGGGAGATTTTGGCGCAGGTGGCAGTCCCTGTGCTCAGCGACGACGACGAATCCAGCCTCCATGAACGCATCAAGATGGCGGAGCGGGAACTTTACGTGGAGACGGTGTCCAAGCTGGTGGCCGCCGTAAACTGAAGCAGCCGCTGCAGATGCACGGCGGCACCAGTCCGGCACCGGCCGACACCCACCTGCAACTTCGGGAGCCAAACCTCGTGACCAACGCCCAGGATCGTTCGCCCATCAAACGCGCCCTGATTTCCGTCTACGACAAAACTGGATTGGAGGAGCTTGCCACCGGGCTGAACCGGGCCGGGGTGGCCATTGTGTCCACCGGCTCCACCGCCCAGAAGATCGCCGCCGCAGGTGTCCCCGTGACC
>NZ_JROX01000092.1:0-42859 GCF_000800955.1 Kocuria sp. ZOR0020 | reverse complement strand
GCCGCCGTGAGAGGGCGGAGTACTAGGCCGCTATACGATGGGGCCGCTGGGGTACCAGGACTCGAACCTAGAATGACGGTACCAGAAACCGTTGTGTTGCCAATTACACCATACCCCACTGCGCACGTGGCTTTCGGGCTTCAAGAAGTCCGTCGGCTGCGCGCAACGAGCAGAAACTATACCCACACTGCAGGGACCCGGCAAATCATGCCGGGCCCCTGTTCCCGCGCTGTGAGCAGCGTTACAACGGCTGCTGCGGCGTCACCGGGCAGCGTCTACACCTTCTGAACGACGCCGCAACAGCTCACTGAGGAGGTCGAATCGAGCCAGCGCGGATTCCTTGCCCAGGATCTCCAGGGATTCGAACAAGGGCGGCGAGACCTGACGGCCGGAAACGGCCACACGGGCGGGACCGAAAGCCAAGCGGGGCTTGATGCCCATCTCCTCCACCAGTGCCTGCCGCAGAGCGGCCTGAATGTTCTCCGCAGTGAAATCGTCCACGGATTCCAGTGCAGCGCGGGCAGCCGCCAGGACCTCCGGCGCGTTCTCCTTGAGCTTGGCCACTGCTTGCTCGTCGTGGGTCAACACGGAGTCGCGCAAGAACAGGAAACCCAGCATGGGCACGGCATCGGCCAGCAGATCCATACGGGTCTGCACCAGGGGTGCTGCCGCGTCCAGGATTCGGTTCTGCCGCTCCGTCAGCTCCCGGTCCAGCACTCCCCCGGACTGCAAGTAAGGCACCAGCCGGTTGCGGAACTCCTCCGGATCCAGCGCACGGATGTGGTCACCGTTGATGGCCGTGGCCTTCTTCAGGTCGAATCGAGCGGGGTTGGCCAGGACGTCGTGGATGTCAAAGGCCTCCACCAACTGCTGCTGGGTGAAGATGTCCTGATCGGCAGACAGCGACCACCCCAGAAGCGCCAGGTAGTTCAACAGGCCTTCGGGGATGAACCCGGCATCGCGCAGATTGAACAAGCTGGATTCAGGGTCGCGCTTGGACAGCTTCTTGTTTCCCTCACCCATGACGTAGGGCAGGTGGCCGAACTGCGGAACCCGCTCGGCAACCCCCACTGCCACCAGCGCGCGGTACAGCGCAATCTGGCGCGGAGTCGAGGAGAGCAGGTCCTCACCGCGCAGCACGTGAGTGATGCGCATCAGGGCATCGTCCACCGGGTTGACCAGGGTGTAGAGCGGCTTGCCATTGGCTCGCACGACGACGAAGTCCGGAACCGT
Organism: Kocuria sp. ZOR0020; assembly: GCF_000800955.1. NCBI lineage: Bacteria > Bacillati > Actinomycetota > Actinomycetes > Micrococcales > Micrococcaceae > Kocuria > Kocuria sp. ZOR0020. The sequence continues at coordinate 41,626 of NZ_JROX01000092.1, read as the reverse complement.
TCCCGCTGCAAACGTGATCTCACCGCGGACCAGATCTGTGAAGGTGATGGCCTCATCGGGCATGCGCAGGCGCAGCACCGGCTCCCGGCCCTCAGCACGGAAGGCCTGGATCTGCTCCTGGGTCAGGTCACGGTCAAAGTTGTCGTAACCGAGCTTGGGATCACGCCCGGCCGCCTTGTGGCGGGCCTCCACCTCCTCAGGGGTGGAATAGGACTCGTAGATGACTCCGGCATCCTCGAGCTTGGCGATCACCTCCTGGTAGATCTCCCCGCGCTGGGACTGGCGGTAGGGCTCGTGCGGGCCGCCGACGGTCACGCCTTCATCCCAGGTGATGCCCAACCAATCCAGTGCTTCCAACAGCTGGTTGAAGGATTCTTCCGAGTCCCGGGCAGCATCCGTGTCCTCGATCCGGAAGATCATCTTGCCGCCGGTGTGACGCGCGTAGGCCCAGTTGAACAAGGCTGTGCGAATGAGACCCACGTGTGGTGTTCCGGTGGGTGACGGGCAGAAACGAACACGGACATCGGTGCCGGTGGCCTCAGGCGCGCCGGAGGCGGCAGCATCCGCTGAGGTCAGAACGGTGGTTCCAGTCGTGTGGGCTGATACGGGAGATTCGGTCATGGGTGTTCACAAATCCTTGTGTGGAGAAAACATTGGTGGGCCCGGGCTGGGCTGGGCTGGGAGAAGTGTTCTGTCAGCGGCGCAGGATGGTGGCCAGGGTACCGATGCCTTCGATCTCCACCTCGAGCCGGTCGCCGTCGTCGACCTTTCCGACCCCGGCAGGAGTACCGGTGAGGATCACGTCCCCGGGAAGCAACGTGAACGCCTGGGAGACGTAGGCGATCAGGTCGGCCACACCAAAGACCATGTCTGCGGTGGTGCCATCCTGTTTGGGTTGGTCATTGACGTAGGAGCGCACGGCCAGATCTGAGGTGTCCAACTCCGTTTCGATCCACGGCCCCAGGGGGCAGGCACCGTCAAAGCCCTTGGCCCGGGCCCACTGGCCGTCCGTGCGCTGGGCGTCACGGGCCGTCAGATCGTTGGCACAGGTGTAGCCGAAAATGACGTCGTTGACCTGATCCACCGGCACGTCCTTGCAGATTCGACCAATGACCACGGCCAACTCGGCCTCGTAAGAGACCTCCTCGGTCCAGGTCGGCAATGTGACAGGGTCACCTGGGCCTGCCACGGACGTGTTGGGCTTGAAGAACAGCAGCGGGCTGACAGGCAGCTCGTTACCCATCTCCTTGGCGTGATCGGCATAGTTGCGGCCAACGCAGACCACCTTGGAGCGTGGAATCACCGGAGCCAACAACCGCACGTCCTCCACCGGCCAGGACTTGCCCTCCACGGGTTGAATGCCGTTGAAGAAGGGGTCCCCGGCCAGGGCAGTCACGGTCAGGTCCTCCCCTTCACCGTGCACCACGCCGTAGTAGATCTCATCCTCTGCAGTGAATCGGGCAATACGCATGGACACCAGGTTAGTGGTCATTGCGTGGTGCCCAGAAACAACGCCGCCCGGTCGGGTGGACCGGGCGGCGTCACAGGAAGGATTCGGGTGGCTCAGGCCAATCGGGTCAACCAACCGTGTCGGTCTTCCCCACGGCCGGTCTGGATGTCCAACAGTTCCTTGCGCAGGGACATGGTGATCTCCCCGGGCCGGGCGTCATCCGGGCCGATGACTTCCGTGTCACTGATCAAACGACCCACCGGGGAAATCGCCGCGGCCGTGCCGCACGCAAAAACCTCCGTCAATCGCCCGGAGTTCACGCCGTCACGCCACTCATCCAACGTGAACGCACGTTCCTGAACCGTCATCCCACGATCCTTGGCCAGCTGGATGATGGAATCGCGGGTCACGCCTTCCAGGATGGTTCCGGTCAGTTCCGGGGTCACCAGGGTGTTGTCGTCAAACACGAAGAACACGTTCATGCCCCCCAGTTCCTCGATGGCGTTTCCGCGCTGCGGGTCCGTGAAGATCACCTGCTGGCAACCGTGGGCATCGCCTTCCATCTGGGCGATCAAGGACGCTGCGTAGTTTCCGCCGCACTTGGCGTTGCCCGTTCCGCCGTGACCTGCCCGAGCCCAGTTCTTGGACAGCCAGATGTCAACGGCGGTGCCTTCTCCGAAGTAGTTCCCGGCAGGTGAGGCGATCACGGAGAACAGCACCTCGCGGGCTGCACGGACGCCCAGGAACACCTCATTGGCAATCATGAACGGGCGCAGGTACAACGACTGACCGTCACCGGTGGGCACCCAGTCCTTGTCTCGGGACACCAGTTCCTTGAGCGAGTCCAGGAACAGCTCCTCCGGCAGAGCCGGCATGGCCATGCGCCGGGCCGAGCGGTTGATGCGCGCAGCGTTCTTCTCCGGCCGGAAGGTCCACACGCTGCCGTCGCCGTGCTTGTAGGCCTTCAATCCTTCAAAAATCTCCTGGCCGTAGTGCAGCACGGCTGAGGCAGGATCCATGGACAGAGGGCCGTACGGGAGCACCTGCGGTTGCTCCCACTCACCCGTGCCAGCCTCCACATTGCCCCGCCACTGGATCTGGACCATGTGATCCGTGAAGTACTGGCCAAAACCGGGTGCGTCAAGAATCTCCTGGCGCCGTTGCGGGCTGGCCGGGTTGGGGTTGGGTGTGGTGCTGAAGGTGGTCATGGGATTCTCTCCACTCATGCTGGCGTCTGTTGCCCACCAGCCTACGGAACAGGTGTGATCAGGCGGGCAATGCGGCCACGATGGCGTCGCCTATCTGCGCGGTGCTGCGCTGTGTGGCGCCGTGGTCCTCCAGGTCCGAACGGACCGCTGAACGGATCTGCTCCGCCTGCTCACCGTGGCCCAGGTGTTCCAGCATCATGGCCGCAGCCAGGATGGTGGCCACAGGGTTGGCCTTCTGCTGACCCGCAATGTCCGGGGCAGAACCATGGACGGGTTCAAACATGGACGGCGCAGTGCGCTCTGCATTGATGTTGCCGCACGGAGCCAGCCCGATGCCGCCGGTGATGGCGCCTGCCAGGTCCGTGATGATGTCACCGAACAAGTTGTCCGTGACCAGCACGTCAAATCGCGAGGGATCCGTGGTCATGAAGATGGTGACGGCATCCACATGGAGGTAATCGACCGTGACGTCCGGGTACTGCGGCGCCATGGCGTTGACGGTGCGCTGATAGAGATGGCCCGCGTTGACCAGCACGTTGTGTTTGTGCACCAGGGTCAGCTTCTTGCGCTCACGTCGGCTGGCGAGCTCAAAGGCAAAACGCACCAGGCGCTGCACCCCGTGGGCGGTGTTCAAGGAGACCTCGGTGGCGATTTCCTGATCGGTCCCCTGCCGCAACACACCACCGTTGCCTGCGTACGGACCCTCTGTGCCCTCGCGGACGACGACGAAGTCCACCTCACCTGGATCCCGCAGCGGGGACACCGTGCCCGGGAACAGCTCGGAGGGACGCAGATTGATGTAGTGGTCCAGGCTGAAACGCAGTTTCAGCAGGATCTCACGTTCAATCAGTCCTGACGGGATCCGGGTGTCACCAGGGGCTGCGCCAACGGCTCCGAACAAGATCGCATTATGCTCACGGATCTTCTCAAGCGTCACTTGAGGCAAGGTCTCCCCCGTGGCCAGCCAATGCTCGGCACCCAGCGGGAAGGGAGTTTTTTCCAGGGCGATGTTGGCGGGCCCACAGACAGCGTCCAGCACCTTTTCCGCTTCTGCCACGACCTCCGGGCCAATACCGTCTCCCGCGATCACCGCAATGCGGTGGGATGTGGAAGACGGTGACTGGTGCGTGGTGGAGGTCTGCTCGCTCATGCCCCGATCCTAGGGTGCGGTGGTGACCCCGTCCCACATGGCGAATGCAGATCTCAATATTCGGACACATGGGACCGCGGCGTGTGACTCACCACTTGAGCGCCTCGGGTTCCTCGTACCGCGGGAACACCGGCGTTGGTTTGGGAAGCTGCGTTCCGGGCTTGATTTTCTCCGTGATGGCGCTGAACTCACGGTCCTTCTCCGGCTGCCCCAGGACATCCAGAAGTTTTGCCGCAGAAGCCGGCATAAACGGCTGGGTCAGCAAGGCCACCACCCGCACCACTTCCAGGGTGGTCCACAACACGGTCTGCATGCGCTCCGGGTCAGTCTTGCGCAGCACCCACGGCTCCTGAGCCGTGAAGTACCGGTTGCAGTCAGCCACCACACGCCAGATGGCCTCCAACGCACGGTGGAACTGGAGGTCGTCGAAGGCCTCCCGTACCGGCCCCAACAATTCGTGGGCGGCGTCCAGAATCTCCCTGTCCGCGGGCATCAACTCCCCCATGACCGGAACCTGGCCATGGCAGTTCTTGGCCACCATGGACAGCGAGCGCTGAGCCAGGTTGCCCAGATCATTGGCCAGGTCGGCATTGATCCGGGCCACGATGCCGTCGTGGGAATAGGAGCCGTCCTGACCGAAGGAGACTTCCCTGAGGAGGAAGAAGCGCACCGGATCCAACCCGTATTCACCGATCAGGGCATGAGGGTCAATAACGTTGCCAACGGACTTGGACATCTTTTCGCCCTGGTTGTAGAGGAACCCGTGCGCAAAGACTTTCTTGGGGACCGGCAGCCCTGCAGAGATCAAGAAAGCCGGCCAGTAGACCGAGTGGAACCTGGCGATGTCCTTGCCGATCACGTGGACATCAGCCGGCCAGAATTTCTGGAACATCTGGGACTCGGTGTCCGGGTAGCCCAGTCCGGTTAGGTAGTTGGTCAGGGCGTCCACCCAGACGTACATGACGTGCTCGGGATCCCCCGGAACGGGTACACCCCAATCGAAGGTGGTGCGTGAAATGGAGAGGTCCCGCAGTCCGCTGCGCACGAACTCCGCGATCTCGTTACGGCGTGTGGTGGGGTGTAAGAAGCCTTCACGGTCGTAGAGCTCCAGCAGGCGGTCCTGGTAAGCGGACAACCGGAAGAAGTACGAGGATTCCTCTGTCCAGGTCAGCTCCGTGCCGGTCTCCTTGGAGTAGCGCTGACCGTCTTCACGTACTTCCGTCTCGTCCTCGCCGTAATAGGCCTCGTCGCGCACCGAGTACCAACCCGAGTAGGAATCCAGGTAGATGTCACCGGCTTCCTGCATGCGCTGCCAGATCTCCTGGGAGGCCGTGTAGTGATCGGCGTCCGTGGTCCGGATGAAACGGTCGTAGGAGATCCCCAGGGCATCGTCCATGGCCTTGAAAGCAGCGGCATTGCGGTCAGCCAGCTCCTTGGCGGTGATGCCTTCCTTCTGCGCCGTCTGCTGCATCTTCTGACCGTGCTCGTCCGTGCCGGTCAGGAAGCGGACGTCATAGCCGTCCAGGCGCTTGAAGCGAGCCAGGGTGTCAGCCGCAATGGCCTCGTAGGCATGCCCGATGTGCGGCGAACCGTTCGGGTACGAGATCGCAGTCGTCAGGTAGAACGCGGGGCGGGCATCGGCTGCAGCGGGAGTTACCTCGGAAGTCACGGGCTCCATGGTAACGGCCATCCAGAACTGGGATTCGCCATCCGGATCCGGCACGGGCGTCACAGACAGACGTGTCCGTGTCACGGATTCACATGTGCAACCGCCGGTGCCAAGCTAGGGCTGTACCCGCCTCCATCCGGAGGTGGCCTACGTCAACACCTCGTGAAAGGGACGTCATGCGCAGTGAACTCTTTGCCCCCGAACACATGGAGCGGCAAACCCAAGATCAGTGGGCTCTGCAGTCCAAGAAGATGCTGAGGGTCAACATGACGCAGGACATCATTGCCACCAAAGGTGCCATGGTGGCCTACCAGGGCCAGATGTTATTCCGGCATGAGGGCTCTGGCACAGTGGGCAAGTTCCTCAAAAAGGCCCTGACCAACGAGGACGCCCCCATGATGCGGGTCTCCGGTCAGGGTGAGGTGTTCTTTGCCCGGCAGAACCGTTTCATCTTCCTGCTGTTGTTGGAAGGTGAGGCGATCACGGTCAACTCGTCGTCCTTGTTGGCCTTTGACTCCTCCCTGAGCTGGGACATCCGCCGCGTGCAAGGTGCCGGCATGCTGGCCGGCGGGCTGTTCAACCTGGAACTGTCCGGTCAGGGATACGTGGCTATCTGCTCTGATGGTGATCCCATGGTGTTGGACGCCTCCGGACAGCCCACCTTTGTGGATCCGCAGGCCGCTGTGTGCTGGTCGGCCAACCTGGCACCCAGCATCAAGAATGACTTCAACTTCTCGGGAATGCTGCGCGGAGGATCCGGTGAAGCCTTCCAGTTGGCTTTCCATGGCCCCGGTTTTGTGGTGGTGCAGCCCTCCGAAGGCACGCCCGTGGTGCGCGCCGGTGGTTAGAGAGACGGAGGCAACTCCGGGGGAAATTTCCTGGACGATCTCCTGAACTGATGCACGGTGCGGCCCGCGAACCACTGGGATTCGTGGGCCGCACCGTGTGGTGGGTCAGGCACTCACGACGGCGAGCTGGGTGGCCAACTCCTGCTCGAGGGCTTCCACGATCGCGTGAGTGACGTCTTCCGTGGATGCCGTCCCACCGAGATCACGCGTGAGGTGACCTGCACCCGTGGCCGATTCAATGGCGCGTTCAACGGCGTGTGCTTCTGCTTCCAGACCGAAGTGGCGCAGCATCAAGGCCCCACTGGCAATGGCCCCGATGGGATTGCAGATGCCTTGGCCGGCAATGTCCGGTGCGGAACCGTGCACGGGCTCGAACATGGACGGGAATCGCCCTTCCGGGTTGAGATTGGCGCTGGCGGCAAGACCCAGGCTGCCCGCCAGCGCGGAGCCGAGGTCGGAGAGGATGTCCGCGTTGAGGTTGGAGGCCACCACCACGGAGAGCTCCTCCGGGTGCAGCACGAACTTGGCGCTCATGGCATCCACCAGCACACTCTCCGTGGCCACATCCGGATACTCCTGGGCGACACGGGCGAATACCTCGTCCCAGAGCACCATGCCGTACTGCTGGGCATTGGACTTGGTCACGCTGGAGACCTTCTTCACGCTCCGAGTGCGGGCCAGCTCGAAGGCGAAGCGGATGATGCGCTCACACCCCTTGTCCGTGAACAGGGAGGACTGCACGGCGACCTCGTTGCCCGGCCCGCGCCCGGAGAGGTTGCGCCCACCCAGACCGGCGTACTCGCCCTCGCTGTTCTCCCGCACCACGATCCAGTCCAACTCACGGTCATCGGCTGCTCTCAGCGGGGAGTTGACACCGGGCAGGAACTTCACCGGACGGATGTTGGCCCACTGATCAAAGTTCTGGGTGATGTTCAGCCGCAACCCCCACAGGCTCACGTGGTCGGGGACGTTTTCCCACCCCACGGCACCAAAGTAGATGGCATCGAAGTCGGTCAGGGCTTCCAATCCGTCCGACGGCATGAGCTGCCCGTGTTGGGCGTAGTACTCACTGCCCCAGGGGAACTCGGTCCAGTCAAAGCTGAAGCGGCCTGCGGAGGCAGCAGCCACGGCATCCAAAACCTGGCGCCCTGCGGAAACCACCTCTGCTCCCACTCCGTCGGCGGGAATGGCTGCGATGCGGTACGTGTGGGTCATGGTGTCCTCCTGGTCTCTGATCTCTCACAAACCAGTAGAGCGCAGTCACCTGCATGCCGTCTAAGACCTGTTTTCTCTGATCCACATAGGTTGGACCTATGTATTCACCCTCACAAGGCCTCGGCGCGCGCCACGTCCACCAGAGCGCGTGCTGCTGGTGTGAGGTCCTGACGTCGGCTGATCAGTGAGACTGACAACTCAGGGGCATCGGCCAAGGCATGCACCCCCAGGCCCAACTGCTCGGCTGTGCAGCGCCATGCACTGGGGAGGATGGTGTGACCTACACCGGCCGTCACCAGGGGAAGCACCGAGGACCGGTGGTCCGTCTCCACCGCCACCTGTACCGCAATGCCTGCGGCCAGCCAGTCATCCAGGACCCTGCGCGTCAATGTTCCAGGAGCCGAGGCCACAAAGGTGCTGCCCTCCAGGTCACTGCCCCGCAGCGGTTGACCAGATCTCAGCATCGGTGCCTCAGGATGAGTCACCAGAATCAGGGACTGACTCCCCAACGGCATCACCTCAACGTCTGCTGCCACTGGCGTGGTATTGCCACCCAGCAACCCCACCTCAGCCTCACCTGATTCAACAGCGGTTAGCACCTGGCGATCCGTCAGGGCTGAGCGCACCCTCAGCGCAATGTGAGGATGCAAGGCAGCCAGTCGGGCCGTGATGGAGCTCAGCGGTTCCAGCGCGGGAGTGGGCATGGACACCAGATCTACGTGACCACCCCTGACCTCAGCCACGGTGGCAGCCGCGTCATGGACGGAATCCATGTGCCGCACCGCCGCACGAGCAGGCCCCAGGAGTGCCTGACCTGCTGAGCTCAGCACCATGGTGCGTCCCACACGGTGGAACAGTGGCACTCCCAGCTCTTTCTCCAGACCCTTGATGGACTGGGACAGGGAAGGCTGGGCGATCCGCAGGTGCTCAGCCGCCCGGGTCACCCCGCCCTGATCCACCACGGCCAGAAAATGCCGCAGATGGCGATTCTCCATGGATCCTCCCGGGTTCAGCGCGATCTTGGGAAACAGGGCTCAACGACGCCGCCCCCGCACACCATCACAGTGTGCGGGGGCGGCGTCGTCGTGAAAACCAAGGCCTAGGGAAGGTGGGAAGATCCAGACCTGGCGGTGATCACGCAAACTTTTCCGACTGACTCACAGTCACGCGGGGGGTCAGCGAGCAGCGGTACCCTCAGTGTAGTCGGAATCGGCGTCAGTCCAAACAAAGAGCTTGCGCAGCTCACGACCGGTGGTCTCGATCGAGTGGCCTTCTTCCTTCTCCCGCAGCTCCTTGAATTCCTTGGCGCCACCGTCCTGGTCCTCGATGAACCGGCGGGCAAAGGTGCCGTCCTGGATGTCGGAGAGAACAGCCTTCATGTTCTCCTTGACGGAGGGGTCGATCACTCGCGGGCCGGAGATGTAGTCGCCGTACTCGGCGGTGTCGGAGATGGACCAACGCTGCTTGGAGATTCCACCTTCCACCATCAGGTCCACGATCAGCTTGAGCTCGTGCAGAACCTCGAAGTAGGCGATCTCCGGCTGGTAACCAGCCTCGGTCAAGGTCTCGAAGCCGTACTGCACCAGGTGGGACACGCCACCGCACAGCACAGCCTGCTCACCGAACAGGTCGGATTCGGTCTCTTCGGTGAAGGTGGTCTTGATGACGCCTGCGCGGGTGCCGCCGATGGCCTTGGCGTAGGACAGCGCAATCTCCTGGGCCTTGCCCGAGGCGTCCACCTCGACTGCCACCAGGCAGGGCACGCCGCGGCCGGACTCGTACTCGCGGCGCACGGTGTGGCCGGGGCCCTTGGGGGCAACCATGGCCACGTCCACACCCTGAGGAGCCTCGATGTAATCGAAGCGGATGTTGAATCCGTGGGCGAACAGCAGGATGTCGCCATCCTTCAGGTTCGGCTGGATGGAGTCGGCGTACACGGTGCGCTGAACCTGGTCCGGGGTCAGGATCATGATGACGTCTGCCTCGGTGGCTGCCTCGGCCACGGTCTTGACGGCCAGGCCCTCAGCCTCGGCCTTGGCACGCGAAGAAGAGCCTTCAGCCAGACCGACGCGAACGTCCACACCGGAATCGCGCAGGTTCAGCGCGTGGGCGTGGCCCTGGGAGCCGTAGCCGATAACAGCGACCTTGCGGCTCTGGATTATCGAAAGGTCTGCGTCGTCTTCGTAGAAGATCTCAGCTGCCATGGGGATGTGTCTCCTTCGTGCTTACTGCAGCTACTGCAGTTCTTGGACCTGCGGCATGCAGGCTGTCGTATGAGGGTGCAGACGCCGATTCGCTCTCAGCGCCGTGAATTGCGGATCTGGCCGCCACTGTGGCGGCACCATCCGGTGTCAGTGGCGCAACGCGCGATCGGACATCGATTTGGGCCCACGTCCGAGCGCCAGGGTACCGGCCCGGACGATCTCGCGGACGCCAAAAGGCTCCAGGACATCAAGTAAGGCCTTGAGCTTCTCGGTGGCACCAGTGGCTTCGATCACAACGGAATCGGTGGAAACGTCCACGATCGAGGCCCGGAAGAGGTCCGCGGCCTGCGTGACCTGCAGCCGGGTTGCGGCATCGGCACGGACCTTGATCATCACGTGTTCACGCTGCACCGAGGTTTCCGGTGGCAGCTCCACGATCTTGATGACGTGAATCAGTTTGTTCAGCTGTTTGGTGACCTGCTCCAGGGCATCCCCTTCAGCATCGACCACCACGGTCATGCGGGACAGCCCGGGAACTTCAGTGCTGCCCACGGCCAACTGGTCGATGTTGAAGGCACGACGTGCGAACAGCGCGGCCACCCGAGTCAAGACGCCAGGCTTGTCCTCAACCAGCACTGACAGCGTATGGCGGCTCATGCCCCTGCTCCTTCGTCTTCGCCAACCCACTCGGGGGTCATGTTTTGGGCAACCTGGATCTGGTCATTGGACACACCGGAGGGGACCATGGGCCACACCATCGCGTCAGCGGAGACCACGAAGTCGATGACCACAGGGCGGTCGTTGACCTCAAGGGCGGCCTTGATGGTGGCCTCCACGTCCTCCTCACGTTCGCACCGGAACGTGGCACAGCCGTAGGCATCTCCGAGCTTGACGAAGTCCGGGACACGGCGGGATTCATGGCCGGTGTTCAAGTGGGTGTGGGAGTAGCGCCCGTCGTAGAACAAGGTCTGCCATTGGCGCACCATGCCCAGCGACGAGTTGTTGATGACCGCCACCTTGATGGGGATGTTGTTGAGCACGCACGTGGCCAGCTCCTGGTTGGTCATCTGGAAACAACCGTCGCCGTCGATCGCCCAGACCACGCGGTTCGGCTGGGAGACCTGTGCGCCCATGGCCGCCGGCACCGCAAAGCCCATGGTGCCCAGGCCTGCGGAGTTCAGCCACTGCCGCGGACGTTCGTAAGTGACGAACTGGGAGGACCACATCTGGTGCTGGCCCACACCGGAGACGTACACGGCCTCGGGGCCGGTGAGTTCGGAGAGCTTCTGGATCACGTACTGGGGAGCCAGCAGGCCGTCCTCTGTGGCAGTCCATCCCAGCGGGTAGGACTTCTTCAAGCCGTTGAGCGTGCGCCACCAGGCGGAAAGATCCGGGACGTCCGTGCGCTCGGTCTCGGCGCGGAAAGCCTCCGTGAGCTCCGGGATGATCGAGGCCAGATCCCCCACGATCGGCACGTCTGCGGTGCGGTTCTTGGAGATTTCAGCGGGATCAATGTCCGCGTGGATCACCTTGGCGCCGGGGGCAAAAGTGGGCAGCACACCGGTGACGCGGTCATCAAAACGCGCACCCAGGGTGATCAAAAGGTCTGCCTGCTGCATGGCGTAAACCGCTGGAACGGTACCGTGCATGCCGGGCATGCCCAGGTGCTGGTCATGCGAGTCCGGGAAAACACCACGGGCGGTCAGCGTGGTCACCACAGGGGCTCCGCTGGCCTCCACCAGATCCTCCAAAACCTCCGAGGCGTTGGCCTTGATGGAGCCGCCACCCACGTAGAGCACCGGGCGCTGCGCCTGAGCCATCAGGCGGGCCGCCTCACGGATCTGCTTGGCGTGACCACGTGCCACCGGCCGGTAACCCGGCAGGTCCAGGGTGGGTGGCCAGGAGAACTCCATCTGGGCCACCTGGGCGTCCTTGGCGATGTCCACGAGCACCGGACCCGGGCGCCCTGTGGAGGCCAGGTGGAACGCCTCAGCCAGCACCCGAGGGATGTCCTGAGCATCGGTGACCAGGTAGGAATGCTTGGTGATGGGCATGGTCATGCCCACGATGTCAGCTTCTTGGAATGCGTCCGAGCCGATCAGGGTGGAAGACACCTGGCCAGTGATGGCCACCATGGGGATGGAATCCATGTTGGCATCGGCCAGAGCCGTCACCAGGTTGGTGGCACCGGGACCCGAGGTGGCAATGCAGACTCCCACACGCCCGGAGGCCATGGCATAGCCCTCAGCGGCGTGGCCGGCGCCCTGCTCGTGACGCACCAGGATGTGGTTGATGGTGGTGGTCTCCAACAGAGGGTCATAGGTGGGCAGAATCGCGCCACCGGGCAACCCGAAAACATCGGTGACACCCAATTCCTCCAACGAGCGAATGACAGCCTGTGAACCGGACATGGCAATCGGCTCAACAACCTGCTGCGATCCCGGGACCTCCGGAGCCACCACAGAGGTTTCATGGCTCGCACGGCGATCGGCGGAAGTGTCCGCACGCTTGTTGGCCATCAGCGCCGGGCTGATGGACTGTCCCTTACTCATCTCGCGTCCTTCGGTTCGTTCTGTCCATGAAGGTGGCCACCACTGTGTGCGCACCGTCTGACCGCTCCCCCAGGGTTGCCACTTTCCGGATCAGAAATGTGACAACCACTGCCCTGGTTGTACCCCGCGTGGACAGGGAGGACCTTCACCCCCGGCTTGATGGAGCCGGACACGAAGAAGGCCCCGGCCGCCTGGTGGGCGGCTTACGGGGCCCGGTGCACGTTGTCGATGATACGGCGAGCAGGCCCGTCACCCAATGAGGATGACCGGGTCCGTTACGACGATCTTGGCTGTGGTGCACTGCATGTGACCATGGTCCGTTGCGGCGAGATCAGTGTCAAACAGCGGTCTCTCCATTTCACATCGTGAGACACCCCACATTCCGCTCCAGAAATGGACTCGGCGAACTGGAGGGCGTAAAGTCTTGCGTCGTCGCAGCAGCGGCACCACGTTCAGACTGTTTCCACTTGCATCCCTGCAGGAGAAAACGACGACGTGAGTGTGGTACTGTCTACGGCCGTAGCGAGCAACCGCAAGGTTTGTTTCGCAGCTACATGCGCCTCTAGCTCAATTGGCAGAGCAGCTGACTCTTAATCAGCGGGTTCACGGTTCGAGTCCGTGGGGGCGCACCACCTCAAGATCCCGGTCAGACTCACAGGAGTCCGACCGGGACCTTTTCGTCCTTGCCTGTCGTGCTGCCCCACCACCCTCCCAACGCACCACTTACTCGGCACGACGCCGGAGTTGACGCCCACGATTGGCGCGGCCTCCGACCCAGGTCATGAAAGAACCCGTCATCGCGATGATGACGGGCCTTCAACGGCGTGCCTGGAGCACACGAACCGAACGATCAGTCAGTGGCCACGCGCGCCACGGGAGTCTGCGAACTCGGCGCGGGATCCGCGGTGAGTTCGTGCACCTCCCCGTCCTGGTCCACCTTGAGCTTCCAACGGGCGCCGCCGAGTGTGGTCACAATGTGCGCCAGGGAGCGTCGCAGTTGGTCATCCGACAAGGAGCCGTCCCCGATCAGGTCCTCCTCCATACGGGTGGCCTCAGTGAGAACTCGACGGCCCTCCTCCGTGATGACTACCACATGACTGCGGCGATCATGGACGTTGCGGCTGCGTGAAACGTGGCCGTGAATCTCCAAGCGGTGCAGGGTCTTGCCCATGGTCTGGGCCTGCACCCGGACCTCCTGCGCCAGACGCGCCTGGGTCAATCCGCCCTGGTCCGCCAAAACGTCAAGCGCCATGACCCCAGCGCGCGTCACGCCCAGGGAGGCGAGGCGTTCGTTCCAGGCGTGTTCCACCAAACGGGCAGCCGTTGACAGTAGCCGGTTGGTTGGCCAGTTGGAGATCTTTGGCATGTCGGCGATTATACCCATGACGAGGGAAACAGTTGACTAAGTGTGCTTACACTTTACGGAGATGACGATCACACCGCCACGGCTGTTGCCACAGGGGTGCAACCTCTCCCCGTAGGACCAGTCCTGACCGAATCACGACCAACCCCTGCCGAAACATGACCATTCCTGGACGGAAGGAACCCATGACCAACCAGCTCACCCCAGGCGCACCGGCGCCCACGTTTTCCCTGCTCAATCAGGACGGCGAGCCGGTTTCATTGAGTGATTACGCAGGCAAGAGGGTGATCGTGTACTTCTACCCCAAGGCTTCCACCCCCGGCTGCACCACTCAGGCCTGCGACTTCCGGGACAATATGGCGCGATTCTTGGCTGAAGGTTACGCAGTCCTGGGCATCTCTCCGGACTCCCCCAGAGCTTTGGCCCCGTTCACCGAACGTCAGGACCTGAGCTTTCCCCTGCTCTCCGACCCCGATCACACCGTGGCCGAGGCGTGGGGCGCTTGGGGAGAGAAGAAGAACTACGGAAAGGTCTATCAAGGCCTGATTCGCTCCAGTTTTGTGGTGGACCCTGACGGCCGGATCGAGGTGGCTCAGTACAACGTCCGGGCCAAGGGGCACGTGGCCAAGCTGCGCCGGGACCTTGGGCTGGACGCTTGATCTTGACCGTGCAGTGTGGGGCAACCACTCCGGGAGCAAGTTCTCGGTAAACTGTTGCGGCCTCGTCGGCGCGATTGCGCCAACAAGCGGGGTCAGCGCGCGAGTGGTGGAATTGGCAGACACGCAGGATTTAGGTTCCTGTGCTCCGGCGTGCGGGTTCAAGTCCCGCCTCGCGCACCACGACGGCTCCGCTCTTTGCCGATCGAAGATCGCGCCGTGAAGGACCACACCATGGGTGATCCGCAGTGACCATGTTGGGCGAAGGTGGAGAGGAGTCTCATGACATCACGGTGTTCCCGGCGTCATTTCCTGTCCGCGGCCGCAGGTGGCCTGTTGGGTTCTGCCGCCCTGACTTCCACGTCTGGATGTGCGCGAGCTGATGACCAGCCTTCCTCGCAAAGTTCCCAGCCGGTGGCTCCGGCGCATTATGTGTTCGCCAACGCCGCCACGGCCCCGTCACTGGATCCGTCCCTGACGGACAATCTGGAAACTCACCGGATCGCACGCCAGATCCTGGACGGGCTGGTTGCCCCGGATCCCATGACCGGTGAGCCCGTACCCGCGCTGGCCACCGACTGGCGCTCCAGCGAGGACGGATTGAGTTGGGACTTCGCGTTGCGAACGGGCGTGTTCTTCCACGACGGTTCCGGGTTCGACGCCGAGGCCGTGGTGACCAACTTCAACAGGTGGGCCGCCGCCTCGGTTCGCGATTCCAGCACGGGCCGGCACAGCTTGTTCGACGCCGTCTTCCGCCGTGGTGCGCCGGAGGGTTCCATTTATCAGGAGTGCCAAGCGGTGGATTCCTCCACCGTGCGAATCCTGCTGCGCCGCCCGCATCCGTCCCTGCCCAAGGCCCTGACCCACCCGGCCTTCGGCGTCGCGGCGCCGTCGTCGATCTCTGCGGACACCGTGGGCACTGCGCCCGTGGGGACGGGGCCCTTCAAGGTCCAGGCGGGGCTGGACTCCGGTTCCGGTCAGCGCCCCGGTGAATCCGTGGTGTTGAAAGCCTCTGAGACCTACTGGGGTGACCTGGGGCCGATCGGCACTTTAGAATTCGTGGCCATCCCAGACACCGAACTGCGCTACGTGGCGTTACGCAACGAGCAGGTGGACGGCTATGACCTGGTGGGGCTGGACGCTTTTGCACCGTTGGCACGCGAAGGTGTGCAGGTCCTGCAACGGGACCCGTATTCGGTGGCTTACCTGGGCATGAACAGCAGCAGCGGGGCCTTCACGGACATCAACGTCCGTCAGGCTGTGATGGCCTCGATCGACCGTCAGGCAGTGGTCCGGGACCACTACCCGCAGGGCACCAACGTGGCGCAGGCTTTTCTGCCCGCCCGCTTCAACGTCCCGGACACTGAAGTCGGCTTCCCGGGTTACAACCCTCAGGAGGCGCGGGATCTGCTGGGTGCCTCGCAGTACGACGGCGCGCCGTTGCGCTTCCTGTACCCCACGGGGGCCTCACGGTCGTGGGCCCTGGAACCGGAACGCCTCTATGCCGATATTTCAGCCCAGCTCACGCGGACCGGCTTTGAGATCTCTCCCGTTCCCGTGCCGTGGAGCATCTACGAGGAAACCTTGCGTACCAGGTCGCAGGACCATGACCTGTTCCTGTCCGGTGTCAACGGCGGCTTTCGGGATCCCGATTACTTCACGGCCACACTTTTCAGCGCACCCACCCCTGAACTCGGGTTGGATTCGCCGTCGCTGCGCACCTTGATCAACGACGCCGCCAACGTTGACGACGGCGAGGACCGCCAGGAGCTCTACCGCAGGGCCAACAGTCGCGTGATTCAGGAGAAGGCAGCAATGCCCCTGGCCTTCCCGACGACCGGTGTAGCCGTGGACTCCCGGACGGCCAGCTTCCCCCTGAGCTCCACGGGCTTCGAGGAGTTCAACGCCATTCGGCTCAACGAGGCACCCTGAACTTGGCAAGGCACCCTGACCTGGGTGAAGTACGGTATCCGGTGGTGCAATGTGGCCCCGAACCGCGCGTTCGGTGTGCGTGAAAGATCACTGTCGGACTAATCTGGAACGTATCTATGAGCGCAGGGGCACCGTGAGTCAGGCCCCTGTGTCTGACGACGGGAGACCCCACAGTGACCCAAGCGACAACCACCGAGTCCACCGACGTACTTCTGGTTGGCGGCGGCATCATGTCCGCCACGCTGGGCGCCATGCTCACGGAGCTGGAGCCCAACTGGAACATCATCCTGGTGGAGCGCCTGGATGGTATCGGTCAGGAGAGTTCCAGTGTCTGGAACAACGCCGGCACCGGACACTCTGCTCTGTGCGAGTTGAACTACGCCCCACTGAACCCTGACCGGACCGTGGGCACGGCCAAGGCCGTCAAGATCAACGAGCAGTTCCAGACCTCCCGCCAGTTCTGGGCCACCATGGTGGAAGAAGGCAAGCTGGGGCGGGCCTCTGATTTCATCAACCCGGTGCCCCACATCTCCATGGTCTTCAACGACGACCATGTCCGCTACCTCAAGGCCCGTCACCAGGCGTTCAAGCAGCACAAGCTCTTTGAGCGCATGGAGTTCTCCGAGGACCGCGACCAGCTGGCCGCCTGGGCTCCGCTCACCATGCGCGGGCGCGGCGCTGGATCCGTTGCCGCCACGTTCTCCCCCGAGGGCACGGATGTGAACTTTGGTGAACTCACCAAGCGTCTGGTGCAGCACATCTCAGCCAACGGCGGTCAAATCCGCACCGGCACCCAGGTCACCAACCTGACCAAGCGCTCCGACGGTACGTGGGCAGTGACCACCAAGAACCGGTTGAACTCTGAGGACACCCGGGAGATCAACGCCAAGTTCGTCTTCGTGGGCGCCGGCGGCGGGGCATTGCCGCTGCTTCAGAAGTCCGGCATTCCCGAGATCAAGGGATTCGGTGGTTTCCCGGTCTCCGGTCTGTGGCTGCGCAACACCAAGCCGGAGATCGCCGAGCAGCACAACGCCAAGGTTTACGGTCAGGCCTCTGTGGGCGCCCCGCCCATGTCCGTGCCGCACCTGGACACCCGGTACGAGAACGGCAAGAAGTCGCTCTTGTTCGGCCCGTACGGCGGATTCAAGCCGAACTTCCTGAAGCAGGGCTCCCTGTTCGACCTCCCGCGTTCCGTCAAGGCGGACAACATCTACCCCATGACGCGTGCGGGTCTGGCCAACATGGACCTGGTCAAGTACTTGATCTCCGAACTGATGAAGTCCAAGGCCCAGCGGGTTGAGTCTCTGCAGGAGTACTACCCCACTGCTGACGGCGACGACTGGGAG
Organism: Kocuria sp. ZOR0020; assembly: GCF_000800955.1. Classification (NCBI taxonomy): domain Bacteria; kingdom Bacillati; phylum Actinomycetota; class Actinomycetes; order Micrococcales; family Micrococcaceae; genus Kocuria; species Kocuria sp. ZOR0020. The sequence continues at coordinate 24,033 of NZ_JROX01000092.1, read as the reverse complement.
CTGGTCCACGCAGGCCAGCGTGTTCAGGTCATGCGCAAGGACAAGCAAAAGGGTGGTGTTCTGCAGTTCGGCACGGAACTGATCACGGCCGGGGACGGTTCCATCGCAGGCCTTTTGGGCGCCTCCCCCGGAGCCTCAACAGCTGTGCCCATCATGTTGGACCTGCTGCAGCAGTGCTTCCCCAACCACCGGCAGACCTGGGAATCCCGTCTGACCCGGCTCATCCCGGCTTACGGTCGGGCGCTGGACACTGACGCCGCACTCGCAGACGAAATCATGGGCCACACGGCAGGTGTCCTGGGGATTCAGTGACCCTGCTCTGAGCTGACACCACCCTTCCCGCAGGGGGTGAACGCGGCCCGTGCGGTAACGCGGTGCACGGTGAGGAAACCATGAGAGATCCGGGGGCGACACGACGTCGCCCCCGGATTCTTGCTGTTGTGCCGCCGCTGCCGGCGCGCCCGCAGCGCCGTTCCCCGCAGGCTCCGGTGGCCGCGTCCCCACCAGTCAAGCCACAGACCACGACGACGAACCACGATGCACTCGCCGAAATCACCCCCTGCCCCCGTAGATGCTAATTCATTTACATTGGGGCACATTAGCGGACGGGATCACCAGATCTACCGCTGTCACATCGCTTACTATTAGCTCCGTGCCCATCAGAGAAACCACTAATGACCCGGTAGAAACCTCCACGGCAGCGTGGGAAGCGCTGTACCGTGCGCAGGTCACGGTGATGCGGCGTTTGCAGCGCCGCGAGGAGTTCGCGGATCTTTCCATGCGCGAATACGACGTCCTGTTCAACCTCTCTCGGGCAGACGATCGTGGCATCCGACTCAACGAGCTCAACGAGTACGTTCTGCTCACCCAGTCGAGCCTCTCGCGAATGCTGGAACGCCTGGAGTCCAAAGGTCTTGTGCACCGCTGGCAAGATCCCCAGGACCTCCGGGGCCTGCGGATCAGGCTGACCGAAGACGGTCATGACCTGCAGGAGCGCATTGCCGAACATTTCGATCGCCATGTTCATGAGGTCATGGCCAACGGCCTGGACACGGAGGAACTACGAATCCTCACCAGGTTGTCCGATCGCCTGCGCCACAGCCTCAGCGACTGACCCCACAACGCATCCCGGTCCGACCGGCCCGCCGGATGCCACACACGGAGCCTCCCATCAGTACACTGATGGGAGGCTTTGTGCATGTCGTGGCCAAAGGGCTGACCGGTTGTGACATGACGAATCCACGCCCGCCACCGACCACCACAAGGGAGAGATCGTGTCCAAGAACACCCTCCGTGAAACCCTGGAGCGGGCCGAGGCCCCCGCTCCGGACAACTCCTCCAAGCCGGAGAACCCCACCCAGGTTTCCAAGCGGTCCTGGAAGTACATCTTCAAGCGTTCCTTGGCGGAATTCACCCAGGACGGATGCACCGACCTGGCAGCCTCGCTGACCTACTTCACGGTCCTGTCCGTCTTCCCCGGTCTGCTGGCCGTGGTCTCCCTTCTGGGTGTCTTCGGACAAGGACAACAGACTGCGGATGCCATCACCGAGTTCTTGGCCGGACGTGTCCCTGAGGAACTCAACACCCTGCTGGAACCCACCATCACCAACCTCACGCAAGCCACAGGCGCTGGAATCGTGGCGTTGATCATTGGTGTGGCCTCAGGACTCTGGACGGCATCCGGGTACGTGGGAGCCTTCTCCCGCGCCATGAACCGCGTGTACGACGTCTCTGAGGGACGCACCTTCATCAAGCACAAGGCCTCCATGTTGGCCGTGACCCTGTTTGTGGTGGTCACTGTGGTGCTGATCTTCCTGATGGTCCTGCTCTCCGGCAGCATTGCCCGCACCTTGGGAGATGCCATTGGCCTGGGTGAGACCAGCGTGATGGTCTGGAACATCGCCAAGTGGCCGGTGGTGCTCCTGCTGCTGATCCTGCTGGTTGCGGTGCTCTACTACGCCACCCCCAACGTTCAGCAGCCCAAGTTCAAGTGGGTCTCCCCCGGTGCTGTCTTTGCCATCATCGGCGTGATCGTTGCCGCTGTGGGTTTCTCCATCTACGCCACTCAGTTCGCCTCCCAGGCAGACACCTACGGAGTCATCGGTGGTGTGATCCTGGGTCTGTTGGGCATCTGGATCTTCAACAACGTTCTGCTCTTCGGCGCCGAAATCGATGCCGAACTCCAGCGTGGACGCGAGTTGGAGGCCGGCCTGCCCTCCGAGGAGATGCTCCATCTGCCCCCGCGTGACGTGAAGGCCGTGACCAAGGCGTTGGAGAAGCACGAGAAGATGGTTGAGGAGGGCCGCAAGGTCCGGCTCGCTCACGAGACCGTGGACTACAGCCAGAGTGGCAAGGACAGCGGCCGTGACGGCCAGGCTGAAGTGGCCAACTTCAACGGTGAGACCAAGCAGGTTCTGGAGCGGGAACGCACTGAAACACGCTGACTCATTTAAGTGTCTGAGCTCGCGCCTACACTGGGGTGCAGGTACCTTTCGATCACGGTGACCCTGAAAGTTGCCGCGTTTCCCCTGGTATCTGCACCCCAGTGGTTTTTCGGCTCAGATGCCGGAGCCCTGCGACCCATCCACGATCGGAGCGCACCATGCATGAAGTCCAGGCCGTAGTGGTCAAGGCAAAGAACGAGCCCGCCGTCATTGAAACCATCCTGGTGCCGGATCCCGGACCGGGAGAGGCACTGGTGGATGTCCTGACCTGCGGTGTGTGCCAAACGGACCACCATTACCAGGTGGGTGGAGTTTCAGACGACTTCCCCTTCCTTCTGGGGCATGAGGCAACGGGCGTGGTTTCCGCCGTCGGTGACGGCGTGACCGAGGTGGCCGTGGGCGACCGCGTGATTCTGAACTGGCGTGCCGTGTGCGGTGAATGCCGCGCCTGCCGCCGCGGTGAACCGTGGTACTGCTTTGCAACCCACAACGCCACCCAGAAGATGACCCTCAAGGACGGCACCGAACTCAGCCCGGCATTGGGCATCGGTGCCTTTGCAGACAAGACCCTGGTTGCTGCGGGTCAGTGCACCAAGATCGACGGCGACCTGGAACCCGAACAGTTCGCAGCGGTCGGACTCCTGGGCTGTGGCGTGACCGCGGGCCTGGGTGCTGTGCTGAACACGGGTGCCCTCAAGCGGGGCGAATCCGTGGCCGTCATCGGGTGTGGCGGAGTCGGCACGGCGGCCATTGCCGGCGCCAAGCTCGGTGGCGCAACCTCGATCATTGCCGTGGACGTCGATGACGACAAACTCGCCACGGCACGCAGCTTTGGCGCCACGCACACCATCAACGCCAAGGAACAGGACCCCGTGGAAGCCGTCCGTGAACTGACGGGCGGCAACGGCGCGGATCTGGTGGTGGATGCAGTGGGTGTGGCTGCCACCTTCCAACAAGCCTTTGAAGCCCGTGACCTGGCAGGCCGTTTGGTCCTGGTGGGAGTCCCGAATCCCGGCACCACGTGGAAGATCCCGCTGGATCAGGTCTTTGGCCGCGGTGGCTCCATCAAGTCCGCCTGGTACGGCGACTGCCTGCCCAACCGGGACTTCCCCATGTTCGTGGACCATTACCGACTGGGCAATCTGGACCTGGACGGCTTTGTCTCCGAGCGGATCGGACTGGACGACGTCGAGCCCGCTTTCGCCAAGATGCGTGACGGCAAGGTGCTGCGTTCCGTGGTGGAGATGGAGGCCCTGTCCACCGTCGCAAGCGGCAACCAGCAGTAACCGGATCGGATGCACCGACTCATCCGCCGCTCATGAAGAACTCACACGGTTGAGACACAACCGTGCACACATCTTTCAGAGACAGGAGCTACGCATGACCGTCACCCAAGTCACCACCTCAGCAGATGGCAACGTCACCGTGGAGAACTGCGTCACCAGTGGCACGTTTTCCCTGGACGGCGGAACATGGGACGTGGACAACAACGTCTGGATCGTCGGCACGGACACTGAGTGTTTTGTGATCGATCCTGCCCATGATCCCCAGGCCGTGGAACAAGCCGTCAACGGCCGCACCGTCAAGGGCATCCTGTTGACCCACGGTCACGACGACCACATTCGGGCTGTGAAGGACACGGCGCAGCGGGTTGGTGGGGAGATCCACCTGCACCCGGCGGACCGCATGCTCTGGGATGCCGTGCACCCCGACTCGGCCCCTGACCGTGAACTCGCGGACGGTCAGGTCTTCACCCTGGACGGAGTCGGCCTGACGGTCCTGACCACCCCCGGCCACTCGCCGGGTTCCGTGTGCTTCCACAGCCCGGAGTTGGGTGTGATGTTCTCCGGTGACACCTTGTTCCAAGGTGGTCCCGGCGCCACCGGGCGTTCCTATTCGGACTTCCCCACCATTGTGGACTCCATCCGGGAGCGCCTGCTGGTGTTGCCGGAGGAAACCGTGGTGCTGACGGGGCATGGTGACTCCACGCTGATCGGCACGGAGGCCCAGGACGTCCAGGAATGGCTGGCCCGCGGTCGCTGATCCGTGTCCTGCCGGCGCATGCCGGTCACCCGGCTCACACAGGGGGTGACCGGCGTGCGCTACGGGGAATGTCCATGGGCACGCGCCGGCGGCGGTCAATGAACAGAAAGGCCGTGGCCAACAGCAGGGCTGAGGCCAACACCGGCATCAGCGCCACTGTCTGATAGCCACCAACACCTGCCAGACCCGCAGCCGTGATCAAACCGGCAGCCAGTCCCAACTGGATCAACACGTGCGTGATGGCGCTCAGTCCGACCGTGAGACGCCTGGGGCTGATCAGCGGGACAATGCCGAACACTGCCACCAACGTGGGGCCTGTGGCGGCGCCGATCACGGCCAAAACCAACAGCATGCTGAAGGGGCCAGACGGCACTGACATCAGCATGGTGGCCAACACGGCAGCAGCTGCGCAGATGATCCACAAGTTCCAGGGTCGCCGGACGTCAAAGCCTGCCGTGATCACGGCGGAGATGGCGGAGAGCAATCCCAGGGCCGCGAATTGAGCGCCGATGCTCTCCACCACGTCAAAGCTGGCCGCAAAGTAGACCAGCCCGATCTGCACGGAGCCCCACAGCAGACCCAGCCATCCACCGCCCAGCATGGGCAGGAAGCGGACGAATCGGCGGGCACGGCGTCGTCGTCGTTCAGCGTTGTTGAGCCTCTTGCTGGCCGGAACCCACAGCGCGGTCCCCCACACAGGCAAACCCGCGGTCCGATGCAACAGCAGCACAGTGGTGCTCAACACCAGCAGACCAGAACCCACCATGATTCCCACCAGGGACCCTGCGGTGATGGCAATCATGCCTGCCACCAAGGCGCCCAGGACCATGGCCAGGGCGTCCATGACGGCTTCGTGGCGCATGGTCGAGGTGGTCAGGGAGAGATCCTTGTGTTCCCTGAGGATCGAAGGCCACCGCAGGCGTGTGGCAATCCCCAGCTGCGGGGAAGTTGCCCCCACCAACAAACACAGATACCAGGGCCAGGTGCCAAAGGGATCGTGGGCTTGGGCCACCAGTGCCTGGACCAGCCACAGGACGGCTGCCACCTGAACCACGGTCTGGGCCAATATGCCCCACTGGTAGTGCTTCCACGGGGCATACAGTGCTGTGACGCACGTGGAGATGGCATGGCCGAAGTAGACGCTGCCTGCACACAGTGCCCCCCACCAACCGGATCCTGAGGCCACGGCCACGTAGACCAGAACACTGAAGGGCATGATCACGCTGGGAAGTCGCACCAGCAGTGTGAGCACCAGGTACCAGCGACCCACCACGGACCGCAACCGCTGGGAGTCTCCGAAGAGGAGATCGTTGAGGGTGGTTCCGTTGTTCCACCCGTTGAACGTTGAGGTGTTGGTCAGCGGCACCAGCTGGCGTCGGTGCCCCGAGATTGACTCGGTGTCCTGGTCCCCATCGGGCAGCACGTCAGGTGTGCTGTGACCGTGCGGGTCCTGATTCGGGGACGATGTGAGTGGGTCGGACTCGGAGGTGCCGCCCGAAGGTTGGATCGAAGAACTGCTCACCGTGGATCCTTCCTCTGCAGCACGGGTGCTGCACGGCGGAGATCCTGCGTGCAGCACCGAGTGAACTCGACCTGCCCAGCGTACCGGGCAACGGCCCGTACTGAGGCACATGGACCATACTGGCGGGATGGCTTCCGTTGACCCCACCAGCACGTCCTCCACCAGCCCCGATGGCCCTCTGTTCTCAGCAGACGCCGCGTTTGACGGTTGCCTGCCGGACGTCCCGCAACGCCTTGCCGCTGTGTTGGAAGGCCTGGCTGTGGGTGAGCTCCGATCACAGGGCGCGAGCATTGCGGAGCAAGCCCAGAGCACGCCATACACGCTGTTGACGTTATTCACAGCGGACGGGCTGCTGGAGGCGTTGGAGTGGGCCAACGCCGGCCAACCGGCTGATGAGAACGCGTGTCTGTGGCTGGCCTACCTGCGGTGGCTTCGATCGCTGGAGGCCCCGTGGCCGGAGGCCGCACCATCGCCATTGCCCCGGTGGTTGGACGCCGCGGTGTCGAACGCCATCCTGGCTGGTGCCGGGGCCCGTGCCACCCGTCAGAGCCTGGAGGCCCTGAGCACTGGGGCCATGGGAGAGGTTGAGCGCCCCGTGCTGCCAGAAGCTCAAGAACCAGACGTTGTACTGCGCAGCGTGGTGCTGGGGCTGCTTCCCACGGGTTGGAAGTCCGTGACAGCCATGACCGTCAACGGTGCCGCCATCACTCACGGACACCCGGAGGCCCAGGTGGCTTCTGTGGGCGCGGCACTGATGGTGCAAGCCACCGCCACAGCCGCCCTGCGCGGCGATCCCCAGCCCGTCCATCGCGCCCTGAAGGCCACTGTGGAGATCCTGCCGCAGGTCACCCGGCCCGGGCATGCAACGGTGACGGCGCTTGAGGCCGTTCTCAGTTCAACACAGACACACACCCACGACGACGCAGCCGACCTGGGCACACCTGTTGGATCTGCCGACGCAGATGGAACCATGTCCATGGACGGCGCCGGTGACGAGTCCATGCCCGCAACCGGGGCCGCAAACATGCTGGCGGCAGGGATCAGGGCAGCTCTTGACCGTGAACTCCACGGTGGCTGCGTCCTGGACTATTCACCGGCCACGGATCCAGCGGTGGAGGCGTTGGCCTGTGCCCTGGCAGGTGCGGCCGGTGGTCTGACGGCACTCACTGGTGCGGGCCGACCGGCGGTTCCGGAGGCGCTGGTGGAGACCGTCCAACAGGTGGCTGCCCGGTGGGGTGAACAGTTGGGCGTGGCCACATCAGACTCGGTGTGATGCCAGGAGCCTGATCACAGGCCACACCGCCATCAACCCGGAGGCTGGCCCACTGCGGCCCACGCTCAGCGCTTGAGCAAGCGCCGAAGCCGGGTGTCGATCCATTCATCGGCGCGGGTCACGGCCTGATTGACCTGGGCGGTGTCCATGTCCTGCACCAACGTGTAGGCCACGGACTGCATGGGCACAATCCGAGCATGCAGGCGCGCACGCCGCATGATGTTCGGGTCCAGAACTGCATCCAAGGTGTCCCACCCAAAGCACAATGCCAGGGAGGCGACGTCCTGCGCCGCGTCCCCCATACAGGCGTGGTCCCAATCAATCACGCCGGACAGCTCCCTGCCCTGCCACAACATGTTGTGACTCATCAGGTCAGAGTGGACCAACCGCGGGGTGACCACATCCAGGTCAGCAAGGTCGTGAATGGCTTCCCGTGCCAGCTCCCGGTTGCGGGGAAGCAGCAACGGCACCACTTCATCAAGGATCACGTGGCGGCGGCGGTGCCCTCCCCAATGCTGGCCCGGCCGATCCAGATAGGACTCAAACCCTGATGTGTCCGTGTCCCACAGTTGCTCCAGCAGGTGCTTGAGCGTCTCAGCGGGAACATCCGAGGTCCGGTGGGAGCCCTCCACCCAGGTCAGACCGACTGCCGTGTGGCCTTTGACGGTCTTGGTTTCCGTCAATGGCCGCGGTATCTGGAAGTCGTACTCCGGCAGTCGCCGCAACACTTCACTGCGGCGGGCCAGGTTGGCACGCGCCGCCGGGTTCTTGGCGATCCGGACGGATATGCGTTTGTCGATCTCCACCACAAGGTGGGAGGAACCGGTGGGAACCACCGACCACCGCGTGCAGTCGCTGCGCTCCCCCAAATCCTCCAGGACGGCATCCACCACGTCCGCAAAAGGCATCATGCGCCGCAAGGCTTGGGCTACCACGGCGGATCCTCAAGCCTGGAACCATCACGCGCATTCACCTGGGCCGGATGGCACCCCTGATCTCCCAGAACAGCCACCACGTGGGGCAGCAGATCCCGCATGGCTTGCCCGCGATGGCTGATGGCGTTCTTCTGACTGCGGGTCAGCTGCGCGCAGGAAACCTCCATGCCTTCTGGCTGAAAGATGGGATCGTAGCCGAACCCGCCGTCGCCAGCCGGCTGGTGCAGCAAGGTGCCCTTGAGCACTCCGTGTTCCACGTGCTCCAAACCGCTGGGAGTCACCAAGGCTGCTGCACACACGAACGCACCAGTGCGGTAGGGATCTGCAATGTCACCCAGTTGGGCCAGCAGCAGGTCAAGATTTGCTTGGTCATCCCCGTGGCGTCCGGCCCACCGGGCGGAGAAGATCCCAGGCGCACCCCCCAGGACGTCCACGGACAGGCCCGAATCATCCGCCACAGCCGGCAATCCGGAGGCAGCGGCTGCCGCACGTGCCTTGATCAGTGCGTTCTGGCGGAAACTGAGACCGTCCTCCACGGCCTCCGGCAGGCCCAAAGATCCTGCGTCCACAACAGCGGTTTCCACGTCCAGTTCAGGCAGCGCGTGAGCAATCATGCTGCGCAGTTCAGCCAACTTGCCCTGGTTGTGCGTGGCCAGGACCAGACGTGCACCTGAATCCGGGTCAGGCATGGCCGCCATCTCCCAAGGTGGCCTGCTGGATCTGCGCCAGCTCCGCACAGCCCTCCACCGCCAGATCCAACAAACCGTCCAACTCATCCCGGTTGAACGGAGCACCCTCTGCGGTGCCCTGAACCTCCACAAAGGCACCGCTGCCTGTGATGACCACGTTCATGTCCGTCTCGGCCCGTACATCCTCCGGATACGGAAGATCCAGCATGGGCACGCCGTCGATGATTCCCACGGACACGGCAGCAACGGAGTCGGTCAGCGGACGTCCCTTGACCAGACCCTCCTTGCGGGCCCAGGCCATGGCTTCTGCCAGTGCCACATAGGCGCCCGTGATGGCTGCGGTGCGCGTGCCGCCGTCGGCCTGCAAAACGTCGCAGTCCAGCACCACGGTGTTTTCACCCAGTGCGTGAAGGTCAATCACGGCGCGCAGGGAGCGCCCGATCAGGCGTGAAATCTCGTGGGTTCTACCGCCCACCTTGCCCTTGATGGACTCGCGCTGCGACCGCGTGGAGGTGGCGCGCGGCAACATGGCGTATTCGGCGGTGACCCAACCGCGACCCTCTCCGCGCATCCAGCGCGGCACGCCTTCCGTGACGGATGCGGTGCACAGCACCCTGGTGCCGCCGAACTCGATCAAGGCAGAGCCTTCAGCTTGTTGCGACCATCCGCGGGTGATGGTGATGGGTCGCAGCTCGTTGACTGCCCGTCCATCTGCTCGCCGGAAATCAGTGGATGCAGTCGCGCTCTGGGAAGGTTGGGGGCTCATGTGTCCCACAATAGACCGGCACACGGTGGTGACCAACGTGAGCCATCCGCAGCCCACCACGGGCTGCGTCAAACCGTCAGCGCCGGGACCCGATCCCGGCACGGGTGCCGGGATTCACAGCGCGCCCCGCACGTCGGTCGCCATCGGCAACAATCCGGAACGTGGTGGCCGGCTGGGCCAAGGCGATGGGACCGTCATAGGCGGAGGCGGCCTCGATCACGGCCTTGGTGGGTGAGTTCCACACCGGGATGTGCGTGAGCATCAACTCATCCACTTCTGCTTCCTGCGCAGCCTGTCCGGCACGCAACCCGGTGAGGTGAACGTCGCGGTACTCGTCGCGCCCCTCCTGGTAGGCGGCCTCGCATAGGAACAGGTCGGCGTGGCGGGCCGCACGAACCAATCCCTCGCAGGAGTCTGTGTCCCCCGAGTAGGTCAGCACGCTGCTGCCCTGGGCGCCGTCGTATTCAATCCGCAGCGCATAAGGATCCTGGACCGGGTGGTTGACCCGATACGGGGTGATTCGGAACGGACCGATGTCAACGGTCTGTTCATCCTGCCATTCGCTGAAGACGAATTCGGTGGACATGCCCGGATCAGCGTCCATGGCCTGAGCTGCTGCCAAGTACTCGTGGGTGCCGTTGGGCGCCCAGACCGGGATCCGGTCCCCGGGCCATCCGCGCGGATCCCATTTGACGGCCACGTGCAATCCGGCCAGATCCACGCAGTGATCAGGGTGCAGGTGGCTGATGATCACTGCATCCAGTTCATGAAGGTCGATGTGGCGCTGCAGAGAACCCAGGGAACCATTGCCCATGTCCATCAGCACGTGCCACACGCGACCGTCGTGGTCCGTGCCGGTGAGCAGGTAGCTGGAGGCAGGTGAGTCCGGGCCCGCAAAGGATCCGGTGCAACCGATGACTGTCAGGTTCATGCTGATGTACCTTCCGATTTCACTGGGTGCAGGGCCTCGTCGCGCGCAACGGCCAGCATTTCCGGGGTGATCGTGGACAGGGAGCCCGTGGGGAACTGTTCGGCCACTGAACCCACATGGCGCACATGCGCCACCTCCGGGCCCAGGAACCGCCGGGCCAGAACCGCAAATGGCTCAGGGTCACCGGTCGCCAGGAACTCGTGTGGCTCTGCGGGAGCCTGGGTTCGGGCGAGGTCATGACCGACCAACGCCCGGAAGACGTCCTTTGCCGTCTCTTCTGCACTTGATACCAAGGTCACGCCCTCACCCATCACGTAGGAGATGACACCGGTCAGCAGCGGGTAGTGCGTGCATCCCAGAACCAGGGTGTCCACCTGCTGATCCAACAACGGGGCCAGGTACTCCTGGGCGGTGGCCAGAACCTCCGGTCCGGTGGTCACACCGGACTCGACGAACGGGACGAACCGCGGGCAGGCCTGTGAGTGGATCTCCAGTTGCGGAGCCGCGGCAAAAGTGTCCTCGTAGGCGCGTGAACCAACTGTTGCCTGGGTGGCAATCACTCCGACCTTGCCGTTGCGTGTGGAGGCCACGGCCCGGCGAACTGCCGGTTGGATGACTTCCACCACGGGAATGCCGTAGGTGTGGGTGTAACGCTCCCGGGCATCACGCAGCACCGCAGCCGATGCAGTGTTGCAGGCGATGACCAGCAGCTTCACGCCACTGTCCACCAGCTCATCCATGATCCGCAGGGCATGGGCCCGGACATCGGCAATGGGCAGCGGACCATATGGTCCGTGCTGGGTGTCACCCACATAGATGATGCGCTCATTGGGCAGCTGATCGATGATGGCCCGAGCCACAGTGAGCCCACCCACCCCGGAGTCGAACACGCCAATGGGTGCGTCCGCCACGGGACGCACCACAGGACGGTCCCCCTCGACCGGAATGCGTGATTCTGAGTGCATAGGATTCACAGGCTAGTGGGAAGTCTGCACATTGCTTGCAATCCGAGACGCACCTCACTTCATGAATGAGACGTGAATCACGGGTGAACGTGATCCCCCGGCAAATCCATGAGCATGGCCTCCACCAAGGAGTTCTGCAGCCAGGAGACAAATCCGTACACCACGGCCATGTAAGTCTGGGAGTCCTCAATCTTCCGCACCCTGACCTGGGAGGCGATCTTCTCCACCCGGCGGGCGTCCTCCTCCGAGTCGATCTCCAACCGAGTGGCCAGCACCAGCCGGACGTCGTTGAGTGCTCGGGAGAAGTCCTGGATGGCAGCGCCCTCCAGCTGCACGGGATCGTGTTCCACTTCCATGGCCGAACGGCGTAACGCGCCCACTTTTTCCTCCCGCAGGGACCGCTCCGTGTAGCGGCGGAACTCCTGCGAGCGCTGCTCGTCCGAGCTGGCATTGGGCAGCAGCCGGTGCACGGCAGGATCCCTGGGGACCTGGGCGTCGTCGGTCAACCCCAGCAGTGCTTCCAGAGGATCGTGGGTGCCGTCAATGGAAGCGTCGTCCAGGTCCTCGGGTTCGAGCATGGAGATGACGTCCTCGAACAGGCGACGCAGCAGGCCGCGTTCCTGCTGGTCCAAACGGGCGATCATCCCGTGGGGAGTGGAACGGAAACCTTGTGCCATCAGGCACCACCTCCGGGGGTCTGCGAGCCGTTGGATGATCCACCGGCACGCTCGTACGTGGCCCAGAGCCCGAATCCGTGGAGGGCGGCCACGTGCTGTTCTGCCTGTTCCAGGGACCCGGATGCCACCACGGCCCGGCCGTTGGTGTGAACTTCCAGCATCAGGCGGTGCGCCTTGGCCTGGGAAAAACCGAAGTAGGTGCGGAAAACCCAGGTCACCCAACTCATCAGGTTCACGGGATCGTCCCAGACCACCACCTGCCAAGGGGTGTCCGTGGCTGTGGCTTCCGTGGCGTGGGTTTCCGGCCGTTGATCCAGTGCCGGCCCAGCCGTGATGAGCCCACCGGCCGGGACCACGGACGGGGCTTGGACCTTGATGCGGCGGCTGGGCGTGTGGGCACCGCAGGCGACGGCGCGGGTGTGGTCAAGGGAAGTCATGATCCCTCCATCGTAGGCGGGGATGCCAATGATCGTAGGCGGGGGTGCCAATAGCCGTAGGCGGGATGCCAATGGTGGTGGGCGGGGACGCCGGTGGTGGTCTGCGGGGCCCGGGGTCAGCGGTTGCGGATACAGTGGCACCTGTGAACGCGAACACTTCCACGTGGAGCCCGGCACCCACCGCGCTGCTGACCGACCACTACGAACTCACCATGCTGCAAGCCGCCTTGCGTGACGGCACCGCACTGCGTCGCAGCGTGTTCGAGGTCTTCTCCCGCAGACTCTCCAACGGGCGCCGCTACGGCATCGTGGCCGGAACCGGACGTTTCTTGGAGGGACTGGCCCAGTTCCGCTTCCACGGCGAACGCCTGGAGTTCCTGGAACGCACCGGGGTGGTTGATGCCACCACTGCGCAGTGGCTGGCTGATTTCCGTTTCAGCGGGCAGATCCAGGGTTACGCCGAAGGTGATGCTTGGTTCCCCAATTCCCCGATCCTGCGTGTGGATGGCACCTTTGCCGAGGCCTGCATGCTGGAGACCTACATCCTCTCCGTGCTCAACTACGATTCCGCCGTGGCTTCTGCGGCCTCCCGCATGACCTCGGCTGCAGGTGAGCGCCCGTGCCTGGAGATGGGTTCACGCCGGGCCCATGACGAGGCCGCCGTGGCCGCCGCCCGAGCCGCCGTGATCGCAGGCTTCACCGGCACGTCCAATCTGGAAGCCGGTTACCGCTACGGGGTCAAGACCATTGGTACCGCGGCCCATTCCTTCACCCTGTTGCACAACGACGAGCAGTCCGCCTTCCGCTCACAGTTGGAGGCACAGGGGCTGGGCACCACACTGTTGGTGGACACCTACGACGTCGACGCCGCCGTTCGCAAGGCCGTGGAACTGGGCGGTCCCGAACTGGGCGCGGTGCGCCTGGACTCCGGGGACCTGGTGGCCCAGGCGGGACGGGTGCGCGATCTGTTGGATTCGCTGGGCAACACCAAGACCCGCATCACGGTCACCTCCGATTTGGACGAATACGCGATCGCCAGTCTGGCTGCCGCTCCCGTGGATGCTTACGGAGTGGGCACCCGCCTGGTCACCGGTTCCGGTGTTCCCACCTCTTCCATGGTCTACAAGCTGGTGGCACGCGAGAACTCCGCCGGTGAGTTGGAGCCGGTGGCCAAGAAGGCAGCCGGCAAAGGTTCGGTGGGTGGCCGCAAGACCGCGCTGCGTCGTCGTGATGCCCACGGTGTGGCCACCCACGAAATCGTGGGCGTGGACACGGTCCCCGTGGACGACGGCGATGACCGCCCCCTCATGGAAACCTTTGTGCGCGACGGCGAGCTGGTGGATGGTTGGACCGGCCCGGCGGCGGTGGAACGTGCCCGCCAACGGCATGCCGCCACCATGGCTGAGCTACCGCGCGCCGCCAGCCGCCTGTCCGAAGGTGAGGCCGTGATTCCCACGGTCCTGGAATCCTGACCACCACCGCACATCTGAAGGGTGTGAAACTTTTCATGCGCACCGCATTGATTGTTGTTGACGTTCAGAACGACTTCTGCGAGGGCGGCAGCCTGGCCGTGACCGGAGGCGCTGCCACTGCAGGAGCGATCTCCGAGTTCATTGAGGACCACCACCCCGATTATCACGCGATCGTGGCCACCCAGGACTGGCACGTGGACCCGGGATCGCACTTCTCCGAAACCCCCGACTACGTGGACTCCTGGCCTGTGCATTGCGTGGCGGACACGGACGGGGCAGAACCGCACGCCGAATTCGAGACCGACCGGATTGAGGCCTGGTTCCGCAAGGGCGAGTTCGAGGCCGCCTATTCAGGCTTTGAAGGGGTCCTGGCACCTGAGACCTCCACTCCCCTGGGTGCCTTTGAGGAGGAGTCCGCTGACGACGACGGATTCGCCAACACCGAGGAATCTGCCGAAGACGAGGCCCGTGACGCCTCTGCAGACGGTCAGGCTCAAGGTTTGGACGACTGGTTGCAGGAGCGCGGAATCGAGGCCGTGGACATCGTGGGAATCGCCACAGACCACTGCGTGCGCGCCACCGCCCAGGACGCAGTGGATGCCCGATACGAGACACGGGTGCTGGCAGATCTCACGGCAGCGGTCTCACCGCAGAACCTGGAGCCGGTGTTGGAGGCCCTGGAAGATGCAGGCGTGGAGGTGGTCCGTGACTGATGGGTGCGCGGGTCCTTGAACGTTGGTGAGTCAGACTGAACTGCAGCCTGTCTGCGCGTGCGCGCAGGCAGGCTTCATTTCCTCCCGATGAACCAGTTCTGCATCTTGGCCAGTCGAGCTTCCAGCTGTTCCTGGGTGGCCTGAGCCACTGCGGGCCCACCACAGGCCCGGCGAAGTTCATTGTGGATCACGCCGTGCGGTTTCCCGGTCCTGGCCGACCACGCGGAAACGTTCTTGGACAGTTGCTGACGCAGTTCCTTCATCCGACGGTGATCCGGTACGGAGGGGGCCGCGGCTTCCTGCGGTGCCGGGCTGGAGGACCGTCGCCGAGCATGTTTGGACTGGCGCTCCCGCAGCAGTGTGGTCACCTGATCGGCATCCAGCAACCCGGGGATGCCCAGGTAATCCGCTTCCTCATCCGACCCGGCTGCCACACCCCCGCCGAACTCGCCGCCGTCAAACAGCACCCCGTGGAATGAAGCATCCGATTCCAGAGCCTTGAAACTGCCGTCGGCAAGCTCCGAGGACGCAGCCTCTGAGCGGTTGGCGGCCGCCAATTCGTCGTCGTCCCAGCCCGTCTCTGCCAAGTCGATGAACTCGCCGGACTCCTGAACCGGACGGTCCAGGGCGTGATCGCGCTCATGCTCCATGGAGTTGGCATGGCCCATGAGAACAGGTACGGAGGGCAGGAACACGGAAGCGATCTCACCGCGTTTGCGTGCGCGGACAAAACGCCCCACGGCCTGGGCGAAGAACAGCGGGGTGGAGGTTGAGGTGGCGTACACACCCACGGCCAACCGCGGCACGTCCACGCCTTCGGAGACCATGCGCACGGCCACCATCCACCGCTGGTCGCCTTCGGAGAACTCCTCGATCCGCTGGGAGGCCGCCTTGTCGTCGGACAGCACCACGGTGGGCTTCTGCCCGGTGATGGCCTGCAACAACGCTGCATAGGCCTTGGCATCCTGATGATCGGTGGCAATCACTAAGGCACCGGCGTCGGGAACGGTGCGTCGGACCTCGGAGAGGCGACGATCCGCACCTTGCAGGACCGCGGGAATCCACTGGCCTTCCGGGGAGAGCGCTGTTCTCCAGGCGTGGCCGGTGATGGACTTCGTGAAACCGTCGCCCAGTTCCGCGGCCATCTCTTCCCCCGCGGAGGTCCGCCACCGCATCTGGCCCGAGTAGGCCATGAAGATCACCGGACGTACCACGTGGTCCTTCAGGGCATCCCCGTAGCCATAGGTGTAATCGGCTGATGACCTCCGAATGCCTTCCGCATCCTCCTTGTAGGTCACGAACGGAATGGGAGCGGTGTCCGAGCGGAACGGTGTGCCAGTCAGGGCCAAACGCCGCGTGGCGGGTTCAAAGGCCTCTCGCAGACCATCACCCCAGGACAGGGCATCACCGGCGTGGTGGATCTCATCCATGATCACCAATGTGCGTCCCTGCTCCGTGCGGGCCCGGTGCAGCAGCGGCTTCATGCCCACCTGCGCGTAGGTCAAGGCCACACCGATGTAACCCTGGGCGTGCTGACCATCTGCATTCTTGAAGTTGGGGTCGATGGCCAGGCCCACCCGCGCTGCGGCGTCGGCCCACTGGCGTTTGAGGTGTTCGGTGGGGCACACCACGGTGATGCGGTTGATGCTGCCGCGGTCCACCAACTCGCGTGCCAGACGCAGTGCAAAAGTGGTCTTGCCGGCGCCGGGGGTCGCCACGGCCATGAAATCACGCGGCTGTGTGGCGAAGTACTTCTCCAGTGCCTCCGCCTGCCAGGCGCGCAGCTTTCCCGCAGTGCCCCAGGCTGCACGCTCCGGGTAGGCCGGAGGCATCTCAGCGGCCGGGCCACCGAACAACGTGGGCTGCATGTCATCGGACACGGGCAGTGAAGGACCTTTCAAAAGAGCATGTCAAACCCTGCCGAGCGTCCAATGCGGGTGGCTCTGAGGGTCCGGAATCGTCCGAAGTTGGACGCTCGGCGTGAGGGTCCGGCGGGACGGGTCACTCGCCGCCGTCCTGCGGGGAACGCAGGCCGTCGTAGATTTCCTTGCAGGTGGGGCACACCGGGAATTTGTTGGGGTCCCGCCCAGGCACCCAGACCTTGCCGCACAGTGCGATGACCGGATCCCCGGAAAGAGCCGACTCCATGATCTTCTCCTTGCGCACGTAATGCGCGAATCTCTCATGATCACCCGGTTCGGTCAGCTCGCGGGTCTCCTCACGCTCAATGGTGGAGGTTCCGCCCACGGGCTCGTTGGAGGTGGACCGGGTGAACGGCCAGGGGCCTGCCACGGGCATGGTGTGATCGTGGGAAGTCATGCCGGTCAGTGTACTCGCCAACCCTCACGGATCACGGGTGGTCAAAGTCACCGGTAGGAGGAGACCGTGCTCAACAGCTCAGGTGCACGGGCGTCAACCCACTTGCCACCCAGCCAGATGCCGCCGGCACACACAGCAGGAGCCACAAGCGCACCCACCACCAGACCCAGCCAGCCCCACATGGGATTGCCCGTGACCATCTGGACCACCAGAAAAACGGCGGCAGGTACCGTGAACAGCGCCATGACCAGCACGGCCGCCATTTGAGCCAAGATGTTGAGCACGGTGAATCCCTGCGGGGTCTTGAACGGTGACTGGCCAGGCAACGGCACCGGAAAGGTGTACCGGGCGGAGATCACGGAACTGATGCCGGCCCCACCCAGCAACGCCAACAGCCCCACCCCGGTCAACCCCGGCAGCAGATGCCAGGCATCACTGAACATGCACGCCAGCACCAGCGCCAGCCCGGTCAACGGCACACCGGGCAGCAGCATGCCGATCACCCGGCCCAGACGATCCTCCCAACCGCGCACGCCGGTGAGGACGTGCAGGGCGAATCCTTTGTGGTCGTAGGCAACATCAGCCGAAATCGCATAGGCCATCAGGAATCCCACGAATGGCCCGGCGAACAACAACATGCCCATGCCGCCACTGGAGCTGATCCAGAACACCAGGAACATCACGGGGATCACCACCAGGGATCCTGAATACCGCGGGTCCTTGACCCAGTAGATCAAGCTGCGCGCAGCAACCGTGCCCCACGGCCGTGCGGGAACCCGGTCCAGCAGCCCCGCACCGTGAACTTGTTTGGCACTGCCTGTGGCCGCAGATCCTGTGACCTGTTCCAGTGACGTACGCAGTGCCCGGTTCCACAGCGCTGCCAGCGCCGCGCCGGTCAAGACCACGACGCCGATTCGCGCGGCCGCCATCACCCAGGAACCTGCTGCGATGTCTGCAGGAATGGCCCACAACGCGCCCACAGGGGTCCAGGCGAGCACTGCCGCCACGGAGTACAGGCTCTCGCCCAAGCTCCCCACACCGGCCATGACGGCGGTGATCATGGGCCCGGCCAACATCAGCATCACCAGGAACAGCAGTGTGATGGCTTCGCCCACTCGGCGCTTGGCGGCCATGCGCTCAGCCAGTGCGGTGAAACACCGATTGCCCAGGATCATCAGCACCCAACCGACCGGCATCAGCAACAGGGCCGTGATCAATGCCGCCGGTTGTTCGCGCCACATGGTGGCGTGCAGAACCAGTCCGATGGCGGTGACGGGGCCAGCAATACCCACCAGGGCACCCAGGACCTGCCCCAGGGCAATACCCGTCCGAGGCAGAGGGAACAGTGCGAACTGGCTGGCGTGCAACGTGGCATCTGCCCTGCCGGAGACGATGGAGAATACCCACCACAGCACGGTGCCCGCTGCACCGGTCACAACCGCCGTGGCCAGAACACCTTCCGGCGGCAGGATGTTGGGTACGGAGACCAGCATGAAGCCGAATATCAGCATCATGGCCAGGCCCCACAGAGCGCCCAGCACCACACCCACGATCACGGCCGGGCTGCGGGTCAACGTGGCCCAGGTCAACCGTGCCTTGAGGCTCACGAGGTGGCGCGCCGTGGCCGCCGTGGAGGGCCCGCGGGACACCCGGGGAATGTCCCGGGCAGTGGAGACGGGTTCGGGCTTCACCGGGGGCGCAGCCATGACAGCTCCTCCCCCACGTGCGTGCGGCCACCCACCAAGTCCACAAAGGTGTCCTCCAAGGATTTCTCCCTGCGCACCTGATCCACCGTTCCGGCAGCAAGCAGTCGTCCGTTGTCCACAACCGCCACGTGGTCGCACATGCGCTGCACCAGATCCATGACGTGGCTGGAGACGATCACCGTGCCGCCCGCGCGGGCAAAGCCCTGCAGCAATTCACGGATGTTGGCCGCAGACACGGGGTCAACGGCCTCAAACGGTTCATCCAGCACCAGCAATCCAGGTGCATGCACCAGGGCGGCTGCAAGCATCACCTTCTTGCGCATGCCGGCGGAGTAGTCCTGAACGGGAGTTCCGGCGTCGTCGCTCAAATCCATGGCGCCCAGAAGATCATCCGTGCGCTGAGCCACCGTGGCCCGGTCCATCCCACGCAACAATCCGGCATAGGTGACCAGTTGACGCCCGGAGAGCCGTTCAAAGAAGGTCATGCCGTCCGGCAGCACCCCCATGGCCATCTTGGCTCGGCGCGAATCCGCCCAGACGTCGATCCCGGAGACCATGGCCACACCTTCCGTGGGGCGCAACAGACCGGTCAGCATGGACAGAGCCGTGGTCTTGCCGGCACCGTTACGGCCCACCAACCCGTAGAACGCCCCGTGCGGCACCTCCAGGTTCAACCGGTTCACCGCCACCTTGGAGCGCTCCGTACCCGGTGAGAACACCTTGGTCAGCCCCCTGAGACTGACCGCCATGGAGGAATCAGGCGGCGTGGCCCACGGTGGTCCGGACTGATGGTGAGGATGCGGATCAGCGGTGGTGTGGCTCATGCCTCCAGGCTATCCAGTGGCTTCACCTACACCATCGGCCAGAAGTATGACGCAACCTGGATCAGAACAAGGCGCGCATCAACTGGGAGCGAGCCGCCACCACTCGGGGATCCTCCGCACCCACCACACCGAACAGATCGATCAAACGCTTGCGCACGGTCTCCCGGTCCTCCCCGGCCGTGCGGCGGACAAGATTCAGCAGCCGCCGGAATGCATCCTCCACGTGCCCACCGGAGAGGTCCAGGTCAGCCACGTCCAACTGGGCCTTGAGGTCATCCGGGGAGGCCGCCGCGGCATCCCGGACGGCCTGGGCATCCATGACCGTCACCCGCTGCAGCAGCTCCACCTGGGCCATGGCCAACTTGGCCTGGGTGTCCCCGGGGTTCTCCCGGATGGCCTGCTCATACGCGGCATGGGCACCGTCCAGGTCACCGGCCTCCAGCTTGTCCACGGCTTCCTGGTGCAGCGGCGGCAGCGGTTCGGGCTCACTCTGCTCGGCGGTGGGCTCAACCTGTCCGCTGACCCCGTTCTGCTGGGCCAGGCTCAACAGTTCCTGCAGCACCGGACCCACCTGGTCCATGGGGATGGCCGACTGTGCAATCGGGACCGGACGTCCACCAATCAGTGCCACCACCGTGGGAATCGACTGCGCCTGCAGCGCTTGGGCGATCTCCGGAACCTTCTCGACGTCGACGCCGCTGAGCACCATCCGACCATCGAGCTGATCGATCTGGGCGGCCAGCTGATCTGCGAACTGCCCCGACTCAGGTGCGTAGCCCGCCGTCAGGACCAAGACCACCGGCACCTGGGAGGACAACTCCGCCACGGCCTGGAACTGCTGGGGATCGGCAATGTCCCTGCGGAACCGGCCGGGCCCAGCTGATGGAGCCGAAGCACTCTGTGAGGCCTCCGCCGCTGGGGCACTGTTGGCACCTGCCCCCAGATCCATGGCACCGCGCACCGAGGCGGGCACTGATTGAGCATCCCCTGCTGCCTGGGCGGGGTGCTGGCCGGAGTGGTGGGACAGGTTCTGGGGGTTCAAACTCATGGGCATCAGCTTAGTCGGGGCCCGACGCCCTCACGGTTGCCGGTTGCACAGGTTCGCGCACCGGGAACGGGGCCGGTGGTGAGCAGGAACCGCCCTGCAACCGTTGCTGCCTGTTGCGATGGCCGACCGGCGCCGTGCGCTGTGTCAGACTGTCCGCCGTGCGTGTTGTGATCGCTGACTGCTCCGTTGACTACCAAGGCCGGCTGACGGCCCATCTGCCGCTGGCCCGCCGCCTGCTGATCATCAAGGCGGACGGCTCCGTGTTGGTGCATTCCGACGGCGGCAGCTACAAGCCCCTGAACTGGATGTCTCCACCCGCCAGGCTCTCCACCTCAGAACCCACGGAGGACCAATCCGCGGTGGGTGTCCAAGAGGTCTGGACGGTCTCCGCCACCAAGTCCGATGACGTCTTGAAGATCCTGATCCATGAGACTCATGAGGAAATCGCCCATGATCTGGGTGTTGACCCGGGACTGACCAAGGACGGCGTGGAAGCCGATCTGCAACGATTGTTGGCCGAGCAGATCGATCTGGTGGGTGAAGGTTCCACGCTGATCCGGCGTGAATACCCCACAGCGATCGGGCCCGTGGACATCCTGGCCCGTGACGCCAAGGGCGCCACCATTGCCATCGAACTCAAACGCCGCGGTGACATCGACGGTGTGGAGCAGCTGACCCGCTACCTGGAACTGCTCAACCGCGATCCCCGGCTTGCGCCGGTCCGTGGCATATTCGCCGCCCAGCAGATCAAGCCCCAGGCCAAGGTCTTGGCCACTGACCGCGGGATCTCCTGCCTGACACTGGACTACGACGCCATGCGCGACGTCGACGACAAGGACGCTCGCCTGTTCTGAACCAGGCACGTTTGACAGTGAAATGACCACCTGCTCGCGATGCAGGTGGTCATTTCACTGTCACAGGCGATGCTCTCAGTAGAGCGGTGAGGCCATGTGCCGTTCCACCGCGACACCGGCGTTGGTCAGGTTCTCCACAAAGTTCTCATACCCGCGATCGATGTGCCCGACCCCGTTGACCTCCGTGGCGCCATCAGCACGCATGCCGGCAATCACCAGGGCAGCACCGGCACGGATGTCCTTGGCCTCCACGGGCGCACCGGAGAGCTTGTCAACGCCATCCAGCCAGGCATGGTGTCCGTCAAGGCGGACGTGGGCACCCAGGCGTTCCAGCTCAGCTGTGAAACCCCACCGGGCCTCGAACACGTTCTCCGTGATCATCCCGGAGCCCTCCGCTACGGCGTTCATGGCGACGGCGAACGGTTGCAGATCCGTGGGGAAGCCCGGATACGGGAAGGTGGAAATGTTCACGGCCTTGGGCCGGGACGGGCCCTGCACCTGGAAACCGTCCTCCAGCTCGGTGATCTCACATCCGGCGCTGCGCAGCTTGTCCAGGACCAGGCTCAGATGGGAGGACTCTGCGCCCTTCACATGGACCGAACCGCCGGTGATGGCGGCCGCAAAGGCCCACGTTCCAGCCACAATCCGGTCCGGCACGGTGCGATGGACCACCGACTGCAGGGCTTCAACGCCCGTGATGGTCAGCGTTGAACTGCCCACTCCCTCGATCTGGGCACCCATGGCCATGAGCATCTGGCAGATGTCCACAATCTCCGGCTCACGCGCCACGTTCTCCAGAACCGTGGTGCCTTTGGCCAGAGTTGCTGCCGTCATCAGGTTCTCCGTGGCGCCCACGGATGGGTAGGACAGGTGGTACTCAGCACCCGTGAGCTCATGTTCCACCGTGGCCTTTAAGTAACCGGCTTCCGTGCGGAACCGGGCACCCATGGTTTCCAGCCCGGCGCGGTGCATGTCCAGACCCCGGGTGCCGATGGCATCTCCACCAGGCAAAGCCACTTCAGCGGCATGGCAACGGGCAATCAACGGCCCTAGAACGGACACGGAGGCCCGCATGGCCCGGACCAGGTCGTAATCGGCCTGGTGGTGTAGCTGCTCGGGGACGTCGATGTCCACCCAACGTTCGCCCTTGTTGTAGTTCACCTGGCAGCCCAGACGCCGCAGCAGCTCAGCCATGATGGAAACGTCATCGATCTCCGGAACATTGGTGATCCGGGACTTGCCCACCGCCAGCAGAGTGGCTGCCATCAGCTTCAGCACGCTGTTCTTGGCCCCGTAAACAGGCAGCACGCCGTTGACCGCCGTGGGTCCGTGGACAACGATCTTTTCTTCCATGCTTCTTCTCCTGCTTCAGGCCGTCAGAACTCTCGCCCACACTGTACGGCCGGTCAAAGCTCACTGAACTGATTTGGCCACGTTGAACTGATTTGGCCACGTTGAACTGATTTGGCCACTCGGAGCTGAACTGGCCTCACTGAACTGCACTGGCCTCACTGAACTGCACTGGCGGTGTCGACGCGATCACGTCGACACCGCCAGCAGGTCAGGTGCTTCATATCACCGGGACACCCCGATCAGGCGTGTGCCCCCGGTGCCTCGTAGTGGTCGGCCACGATGGTCACGCGGTTGCCGTCGACGGAGACGAATCCGCCGTCGATCTGACCCTCGATGCGCTGCCCGTCCACCGGGTCGATCACAACCCGACCGGGAACCAGCACACCGGCAGTCGCCACGTGCCCCGACAGGATGCCGAGGTCACCGTCCGTGGTGCGCACGATGACCTGACGGGCCTCGCCGTTCCACACAGATTCGGAGAGCTCAACGATCTCAACGATCAACGGAGCAGCCATGATCACTTCTCTCCGGTGGAGCGCTTGATCTCGTCCCACTTGGCCATGACATCGTTCAGGCCACCGACGTTGTAGAACGCCTGTTCCGGAACGTGGTCCAGCTCGCCGTCGCAGATCTTCTTGAAGGAGTCGATGGTCTCCGCAACCGGGACCGTGGAGCCCTCCACACCGGTGAACTGCAACGCGGTGTAGGTGTTCTGTGAGAGGAACTGCTCGATGCGGCGGGCGCGGGAAACCACGACCTTCTGCTCTTCGGAGAGTTCTTCCACACCCAGGATGGCGATGATGTCCTGCAGTTCCTTGTTCTCCTGCAGGATCGACTTCACACGGGTTGCGACGTCGTAGTGCTCCTGGCCCACGTACTGCGGGTCGAGGATACGGGAGGTCGAAGCCAGCGGGTCGATCGCGGGGTACAGACCACGGGAGGCGATGTCACGCGAGAGGTTGGTGGTGGCATCCAGGTGCGCGAACGTGGTGGCCGGAGCCGGGTCCGTGTAGTCATCGGCGGGCACGTAGATCGCCTGCATGGAGGTGATCGAGTGGCCAC
>NZ_JROX01000091.1:0-754 GCF_000800955.1 Kocuria sp. ZOR0020 | reverse complement strand
GTGGCCAGGGCCTCGGCGAGAAGCCGGTGCGCTCCGCGGGCGGAGCCGGCCGCGCCCTTGCGCAGCCGCTGGGCCACCACCACCGGGGCCGAGGCAGCGGTGGAGGCGGTGGCCAGCAGCGCGTTGAGGCCCCGGACTCCGGAGTACCCGTAGCCGGATCCCTGTTTCTGGTAGCCGTGGACTTCCACGATCGTGTCGTCCACATCCACGAACACGAATTCTTCCTCCGCGTCCCGGCGCTGCAGCAACGGCACTCGCCCGGCCAACCCGGCCAGCAGCCGGGAGGCGACCGCGTCGAGCTGGCGCACGTGCCCGAAAGTGAAGGCCCGCAGGAACGACCCCAGCGTGGAGGGCGCGTAGACGGCCTCGAACAGCTTGCTCATCGCGCTCTGGCGCAGCAGGGCCAGGTCGTCGATGCTGTCGGCCCCGGCGAGCATCCCGGCCACGAGCGAGGAAACCTTCAGCCCCGGGTTGGCGCCCTTGTCGGTGGGCACGCTCAACCGCTCATCGACCAGGTCGCGCAACCCGATCCCCTGGGCCAGGCGCATCACCGGCAGCAACCCGGCCGCCGACACGAGGTTGGGCTCGTCGAACGACGCGGACACGGCAGCAGGAGTGTGGGAAACTTGCATCTACGGGATGCCCTCTCATCACGGTGGAACAGAACTCTCGACAAGTCCTATTCTCCGTGGTCAGCAGGGCATTCCGACGTTAAAACGCCGATCCCTCCGCGACGCTGATCGGTGGATCGAGG
>NZ_JROX01000090.1:0-6539 GCF_000800955.1 Kocuria sp. ZOR0020 | reverse complement strand
ACGTTAAAACGCCGATCCCTCCGCGACGCTGATCGGTGGATCGAGGTTTAGCTCCGTCAGAACACCGCCACTTATCGATGCGGTTCACACACCGACCCGGGGACACCATGAGACGTCTCGCATCCCATGCCTTGCGACACGTCGTGTTATCGCATCATGCCTAGACACCGTTCGAGGATGCTTTGGATGTTCATGATCGTCGCCCCTCTTTGCACCCTCGCCACACCTGACTGTGAAGCGAACGGGTTACGGGCGTGGGGATTGGGGCAATTCCACAACCACCTCTCACGCGGGCGCCTTCGCGTACGAGTCGGTAGCTAGTGTGTCGTCTGCGCTGTCGGTGCCAGGAGTGAGACGATGCAAAGGCGAATTGAAGTCTTGTCGGCAGGAGGCCGAATGAGCGCGTTCGACGAGATCGGGCGGCGCGGAGATGCAGCTGGCCCTAAGACACTCGCGTTGCTTCGGAGGCTCGGCGCCCAGGTGACTCGGTCTTCCTCGTATCCGCCACCCGAGGGGTACGACTCGTGGTGCGATGAAGCGGTTGACGACCTGCTTGCCGACATGTTTGTGAAGAACCCTGCGCGTGGTCGCGTGTTCGTGCTTGCCTGCTTCGTGAAGGCAACAGGCCAGGCCTCGTTGGAACGCCTGCTCCTCGCTACCATCGGTAACTTCCTGAAGGATCAGGCAAAAAGTACTGAGCGGGGCAAGCTCCGCCGTCGGCTGGACACGATCCTTGGGGAGGATGGGCGCTTTGTCCGTCCGCCAATCTCGAAGACAGTCCAGGCTTGGGCATTATCGGACGGCCCTGCAGCGCTCTGGCAAGGCGACATCGACCAGCTTCATCGGGCGGCGGCCCGTGTCCGTGGCTACCAGATCCTCACCTGGAATACGGCGGGCAAGACGCCTGCGAAGAACATCACTGCCATCTCGGCAGTCTCATACGTCGTCATTGACGATGCTGACGGTTCAGTCCGCGATGAAGACCTGGCCCGGGTGATCGAAACCCGGTTCGTCCTGATCTCGCCACCTGTCTTCATCGAACTGCCGGACGGCAGGTTCACCGAACCTGATGGTCTGGATCATGGTCGTGACGATGAGGATCTCGCCGACCCTGCATTGATCGCGGAGGATTCCACCGCCGAAGCCGAAGTAGCGGAGCGAGCCCGGGGCATCTGGTCAACGCTTAGTGTCCAGGAACGCGCGTTGCTTCCATGCCTTGGAGCGTCGATCGCCGTCCGTTGCACAGTCACGGGACTCGGCCGCGCGACTGCGCAGGCCCTCACCGACTCGTTGGTTGAACGACTCCGGATGGCGACCGTGGACGACGACGAGCGTGATGCGGTCGTGCTCATGTTGGCTCAGATGGGCGGTGGCGCGCAATGAATCACGTCGTCTGTCCTAATTGGGACCGGCAACGAGTCAGGACCCAGGGAAGGAGTTACAGATGAGCGCTGATACTCCGAGGCGACGAGTGAGCCTTGAGGAAGCCGCATCATCGGTTTCTGTCCCGCCGGCGCTTCGGCAGGCGTGGAATGGGCCGGAGCCCCAGATCACCTCCTCGCAGGTGTGGCGAGCCGACTGGGACCACGAGAACTTAATCGTCGTGATCCTGGGTACCCAAGAAGGTATTCAGGCGGCTCCCCTGTCGCTGGACACTGAGTATGCGGACAAGAGCGCCGTCGTGATTGAGGAATCGTCCAGCCCGCTCGGCGTACCGCTCGTGGCATGGCCGGAATTAGCGCATCGCCTGCCTTGTGTTGTCTTCGATCGCTTCGCAGGTGAGCTTTCTCAACACACGCTGGAGGCGATCATCGACCCGAAGGCGAGTTATGACGTAGATCCAAATTCCACCCATCCGGTTCGTCTTTACCGCGCTGCCATTGAGGACAGCATTGAAGCTCTTGCAGCCGCCCGCTGGTATGAGGCCGGCACTGGTCAGCTCAGTACGATTCTCCGCGATGTCGGTGTGCGCGAGATCGCTACTGCACTCGACGTCGCGCCGCAACGCGCCCTCGCGCTCTGGCGCGGACAAGCGGCGTTGACTAGAAGCGAAGCAGAGCGACTCAGCCCTCTGGTGGATAGACCAGCTGATGCGCTTCTGGCCGCCAATCCCAGCCCCCCGTCAGACCTCATTGCACGCCTGGACCAACCGTCCAGGCATCGCCAGGTTCGAGCTGTCGCAGAGCGACGCGGCGTTGACTTATCAACGTCTTACCGCGATGTGGCCTATCAGAACTGGGCACTAGCCGCGAGACAAACGGGTACGCAGAAGAACATCAACTGGGATCTTCGTCTAGACACATACTTCTCGGTGGCTCTCCATGGCGAATGATGCGAGGCGTCCACTCGCCGTGCCGAGGAGCACCGTCATCGAGCAGGTGAACGACATGCTCAGCTACCTGGATGAGACAGAACCTGGTCTGCGGACTGATCTGTTCCATGACGCAATCGCGGCGTTGGGGATGAGAGCTGATGTCACGCTCCGCCTTGTTCCTGACTCAGAGGCGGATGCCTCGCTCTGCAGTGTCGCTGGAGTTTATCTGGAAGATCACGAACCTCCTACATTGGCTGTGGCGGAATCAGCCAGTCCAGGGCGGCGGGCGTTCACAGCTCTCCATGAGTTCGGGCACCATCTCCAGCGGAGCGTGTTCGAGTTGATGGATCGCCTAACGCAGCAGCCCGATGGCGGAATCGCCCTTGAAGACGTTGCATGTGACTCGTTCGCCTCTGCCGTGCTTATCCCGAAGGAACTGGTCGTACAGCACATAGGGGACCGCGGGCCAAGCGCGCATTCGGTCGTCTCACTTTGGGAAGCATCCAACGCTTCCCGCGCCGCCATCTGCGTACGGACTGCCCTCGAGCTCAAGACGCCGGGGCACGTGACGCTTCTCGACGAACGCGGTGTTGTGGTTTTTTCGTCGTCGCGTGAGCTGCCCCCACTTCGACGAGGAGGCGACCAGTCCAACGCGGGGATCGTGCGTGCTGCGCTTCGCAGCAGCAGACGTGCAGCACAAGGCGAAACCGATTTCGTATACCGCGATGGCATCCGAGGCCAGCGGCTTTACGCACAAGCGGCCGATATCGGCGGAATGCTCGTCGTCGTCTCCGTGACCGAACGTGCCACGTGGCTGAATCTGTCTCTCCCGAAATTCGACCGCGGTCCAACAGGTGCATACCGGATCTGCGAACACCCGTCATGCGGACACGAGTTTCGATCCTTTGAATCCCCGTGCACCGAGTGCGGCGCCCCCAAATGTCCCGAGTGCGGACGATGCAACTGCGGATTCAGACTCAAGGAGAAGACCTGCCCCACGTGCTATCTCGTCAAAGCAACCCATCAATTCGACCCCGGCAGCGCTGAATGCCGCGACTGCGCTTAGGCCACCTCGCCATTCAGCACGGCGATCCGAATTACGTCGTCTGTCCCTGGTAGAGCATCAGAACACGAGGCTCCTGAGGGCTCCCTACACCGGGAGGAGCACCAGAACACAGCATCCGGTGAGAAGGTAGACGACGTATTTACTATGACCAGCACGATAACTCTCGAACAGATCCTCACGGAGGCGCGGCACCGCATCGAGGTCTCCGATCCCGAACTGGCCGAGGCGCGCAAGCGACGCTCCGCGCTAGCTTCGGCTCTCCGGACCGAGTTCCCCGGCGCCCGCACCTACGTCAACGGCAGCATCGCTCACGGCGACGCTCTTACCCCGTTGACCGACGTCGACCTCGGCGTCGTCGTCCCGGACCCCGACAACGCGTACGGGCCGGGCAAACAGGGCCCGAAGCAGCTCAAGGACCGCGCCGCGAAGGCGATCCGGACGGGCCTCAAGGAGGACTACGGAGACCTCGCCGTCGAGGTCGAAGGGCGCAAGCGCTCCATCCTCGTCCGGTTTCGTAACCCCGTCGCGCCCGGACAACCCGACTTCACGGCCGACGTGATCGTCGCGATCGACAACCCCGACGCGCGAGGACTCTACATCCCCAGGTTCCAGAGCTGGGACCGCGCACATCCTGAGCGTCACACGGGACTGGTCCTGACCGCCAACCAGACCACTAAGTCCACCTTCGCCAGGGTGGTCCGCCTGATCAAGCACTGGAATCGCCGTAACAGCAAGCCCTTGTGCTCATGGAACATCAAAGCACTGGCCCTCGACTGCATCACCACTCCCACCACTCTCCTTCCCGCGATGCGTGAGTGGTTCCGGTACGCCATCGAGCAGCTCTCCATCAGCGAAACCCCCGATCCCGCCCGTGTGGCCAAGAACCCAATCAAGCTCAACGAGCAAATGACCCGGACTGAGGTTGTGCGACGCTTGACCCGTTCGCTTGAACGCCTCGACCGAGCCATCGAGTTTGAGGCGGCCGGATACCCAGTGCTCGCACACGACGAGCTCGCGAAGCTCTTCAACGACCCTGACATGCTTCCGGCCCCTAGCCCGGTCGCCGTCCTCCACGAAGAGGCCCGGCGGGTCACCGATCAGAAGAAGAAGGACACCCAGGTCTATGGGACCCCTGCGCTCCTCACCGGGACCGGGGTTGCGGCCGGCACGGAACGGAACAACGTCCGATCATGGGGAATTTGACCGACTGGTACGGGGCGCGATCCTCGTGGACGCTTCCCTTCCGGCGCGACGCTAAACGCTACTACGGGGATGTCGTGAGGAGTGAGCTCCACGCAGGCTACCTCCTCTACCGACACGAAGGTCTCGACATCCCGGGACGACCGGAGCCGGTACCCGTCACCGTCCGCTTCGACGCACAACCACGATATGAGACTTACGGACTACGCGCCGAGGACTACCCACGCGTGTATGCCGATCCAGGTTTGCCGTCACCGCACCGGATGCCAGACGACAGCCTCTGTCTCTTCTACCCGGGTGATCCGCCGGACAGACGTTGGACTGCCGACAACGGACTACTCAAGTTGCTCAGCCTTACCGCCGACCACATTTTCTTCGAGACGTACTGGCGCGACACCGGAGGACATGACCGCGGCATTTGGCTCGGCCTCGAGGCCCCCCATGGATACCAAGGACCCACCCCATGACCACGCCAACCCCTATGCCGAGCCCCGCTGCTACGGCAACGCCAACTCCTGCGTCCGATCCCATGGTCATAATTGAACCCCTCAGCGGGGACGGCATCGCCACCATCGTTGCAGCATTCCTGGCCGCAGCCATCGCGCTCATCGGCTACAGCATCCAACAATCGACCACGCGCAAAGAACGCCGCGCGACCATCTACAGTGAGGCGCTGCGCGCCGTCGAGGACTATCTCGAAGCCCCCTACTTGGTCCGCAGGCGAGACGGATCCAATGGATCTCGCCAAAACGTGACGACTCAGATCAGTGAGATCCAATCCCGCCTCTCGTACTATTGCGCCCTTCTGGACCTCCATGCGCATACCCAGATCAGCAATGCGTACAGCGAGCTGGTACGCACAGCGCGATCCGAAGCTGGACCGGCGATGTCAGCAGCTTGGAAGACACGACCCACCACCAAAGACAAGAATGTTCCGCTCGGACAACAATTCGAACGAACGAGGAGTGACGCAGCGCGGCGGGCAGTCATAGCCGCAATTCGGCGACATGACGGTCGACGTATGTGGGGGACATCCCGATCTAGCAGTTTGTGATCCATCCCGCGGTGTCCGTGCGCTGCCAGATCAACCTCGACAGACAATCCCCCTGGTCGACCAAATCGGTTCACCGTCAAGGAGGGCCATCAAGGCCGAACGGAGCGCTCCAGCGCGTGAGCGTCTCTAGATAGAGTCCTACGCATGAATACGACGACGGGAACATCCGGGTCCACCGCGAAGGAAGAACCGGAAGCTCCTTCCATCAAATTGAGCGATGCGCCTTTCGCTCCGGTCCGATGGCTGGTAGATGTGGACTTCTGGAAGGACGTCACGCTCAATGTCTATAGCGCAGCTGTCATCGCGGTGTTCACCGTTACGCTCGGCTCGATCGCGCAGCTGTTCCAGACCCAGCAGTACGGTCTTATCATTCTGACGGCCTTTATGGGACTTGTCGCCATCGGGGCCGCGCCGCTATTGACGCTGTACTCCTACGTGATCTACCGGCGCAAGCACATACCTCAGAAGGACAGACGGACAACTATCATCGTCTTCGCCTTCAACATGCTCATCTCATTGGTCGCCGTGTCCGTGGTCATCGTGCTCGGCATCAACAACATCTTAAATAGCTAAGGCCAGCGGCCCTGTCCAGGTGAGCACGGCGGGCCACTGGCCGTGTCAGTTCCGAAACTGTCGGGAGCCGCGAGCATCATGGTCGCTAGTAATTCCTAACGAAGGGTGAGCAGGCAATGACCGATAAGATGGAGACCGAGTGCCCGGACTGTGGGAGCAGGGTCCGCTTCACGCTCGATGACGTCGCCAAGCAGCGCACGGTGCGCTGCTCGCGCGGGCACAGTTTGAAGATGCGGGACGAAGGCGGTGGCGCCCGAAAGGCATCGAAGGCTCTCAGTGACCTAGATGTACTGGGTCAGGACGTTGTTTACATCGTGAATAGGTGAGGACCT
>NZ_JROX01000089.1:0-9083 GCF_000800955.1 Kocuria sp. ZOR0020 | reverse complement strand
CCGTGAGGCTCTGCCGTTTCCACCGTGAGGCTCTGCCGTTTCCACCATGAGACTGCGCCGTGTCAACCGTGGAGGTGGGCTGTAGAGGCGGGGTGGCTGGAGCGAATCAGGTGACTGTGGCGCAGGTCCCCTGCAGTGGGTAGAGAATATGGACCATGCAAGAACGGGAACGAGGCTCAATGTTTGCCGAAGAACGTCAGGCGGAGATTGCAAGACTGGTGGGAGTCACCCGCCGAGTCAGTGGTGCGGACCTGGCACGGCGCTTTGCGGTCACCATGGAAACCATCCGGCGTGACCTGGCAGCACTGGAATCTGCTGGGGTGTTGCGCCGAGTACACGGTGGTGCGGTGTCCGTGGACCGCACCGATTCCGTGGAGCAGTCCCTGGACAGCCGCGAGACCTTGAAGACCCCTGCCAAACGGCGTATGGCCGCAGCGGCTCTGGAGCTGTTGGAGTCCACGGAAGCCACCAGCGTGGTGTTGGATGCCGGATCCACGGTGGAAACCGTGGCAGATGCCTTGGCCTCACGCCGTACCGGTTCCACGGAGAACCCGCTGCTGGTGATGACTCACGCACTGCACGTGGCCGGCCGGTTGGCCGATCAGCCAGAGGTCTCCCTGGAACTGGTGGGGGGCCGGGTGCGTACCCTGACCTGGGCTGCTTCCGGGATGACCACTGCTGAGCAGTATTCGCGTTACAGAACGGACATCGCCTTCCTGGGGTGCAACGGAGTGGCTGCCGGATTCGGTTTCTCCACCCCGGAACTTCCTGAGGCAGCGGTCAAGACCGCCATCCTGAACTCTGCTCGCACCGTTGTGGTGCTGTGCGACGCTGAGAAGCACAATCATGAGAACCTGGCCCGGTTCGCCACGTTCTCCCAGGTGGATGTCCTGATCACGGACGCCGCCCCCACGGGTGACCTGGCGCAGGCCTTGGCCGAGGCGGGTGTCCAGGTCATCGTGGCTTGACCACGACGCCGTCCGGGGAGTGGGTCACCTGCACGGATGACAGTGGTGCGGTAACCAGCAGGCATGCACCCAGCATTTCGAGTAGCTCCTCCGCGTGGTAGATCACGTGGAACAGGTGCGGGTTGTGTGCGTCTGTTTGGTCGCTGAGGCGAACCAGAATGTCATTGGCGGCTTCCAATCCAACGGCACCGGTGAACAGCACGAGCAGCCCAGCCAGTAGCAAGCGGCGGGGGACCACCGCCAGAGATCGTGTGACAAACACGGTGCCGGTCAGCAATGCCAGGGCCATGGGAATGCCCACAGCCAGCCACGCGTACGTGAAACCGTGACCTGGAAGGGCGGCATCGGCAAGTCGGCCCAATCGTTCGTGCAGGCTGGCAACTTCATCCAAGCTCAGTGCTGCCAGCAGCAGGCCGATCAGCCACCAAACGGCGGTACCCGGCGATTTTGCGCGCCGTCCGTTCCAGCTCACACAGGCCACGACGCTTGCCAGGGCTGCGGCAACCATCAGAAGTGCCGCATTCCACCAGGTCGGCAGGTTGTTTTCGTTCCCAACGTCAAACCACGCCCGGCCCGGTGCGGCCCATGCGTCAAGAGGAACCCTCAGAACGTGCGGCATCACAAACGACACTGCAACCACAACAGCACTGAGCGTCATCAACACACAACACACCGGGGTCCACGGCAACACCCGAAAATCCGAAGTCTGTGCGCGGTGTCGGCGACGAGTCCCTTTGTGGTGGTCCGACTTTGAGCTGGTCATGTTGTCTTTTCCATTCAAATGCGACGGTGTAGGGAGAATTTTCGGTTCCCACGCCTGCCATCCCGGCTCCTCGGGCTCGAGTGAGGCGGTGATTACGCGTCAATCCCTGCAGTCCGCCACCGCGGACGGGGCAAACGTAAGGGGCCTGCATGAGGCCACCGTGAGAAGCCGCTCAGTGGTTGTGACGGTCCCTGCCGCACCGGACCGGATACGGTTAGCATCAGAGATTCGATCGACCTACAAGGTGAAATCTGCAATGCCACTGCCCAAGATCCCGCGTGTCCTGTTCCAAGGGCACACACCCTCACAACGTCCCGCGTCCGCCCGCACGGATGCCGGCAGCGCCACGGCGCGCGTGGTGGAGGCAACCGTACAGGAGTGGGCTGAGCGACTCACACACAATCCTGATGGCGGCAACGTTTTCCAGGGGCCTGCGTTTGCCGAGCACAAGGGGGCCTTCGGCTGGACCCCGCTGTACGTCGTCGTCGATCTGGATGGCACCCAGGTGGCGGTGACGGTGCTGACCCGCTCCGTGCCCGGATTCGGGGCGGTCTGGTACGCACCCAAAGGCCCAGGTACCACCACCGCCGCGCAGACTGCCGATGCCGTACAGGCAATGGGTGAGCTGGCCAAGTCACGGGGGGCATTCCTGCTCAAGGTGGAACCGGAATTGTTGGACACCGTGGTCAACCGCACCACACTGGCCCACGCAGGGTTGGAGGAGACTTGGAACGTCCAGCCCAACGGATCCACCGTGATCCTGGACATCACCCCGGACCTGGAGGCCATTGAAGCCGGATTCTCCCGCGGTACCCGGTACAACATCCGCAAGGCCCGCAAAGGTGGGGCTGTGGCCAAGGTGGTTCCGGTCACGGACGAGAACTGCGAAATCTTCCTGGACCTGTTCGACCAAACCGCTGAAGGCCGCTTCAGCATGCGCAACCGCGACTACTACAAGTCCATGTGGAAGCGTCACGAACAAGCGGGCCAGGGTTGCTTTGTGTTCGGCTACGCACCGGATCCGGAGGCTGCACAGTCCGCGGCCGGTGCGAGCAGCAACGACAATGGCGAACCTGCGTGGGATGGCGAACCTGCAATGACCGTGGTGTGCTGTGACTTTGTGATGCTGCTGGGGCACAAGGGTTCGCGTAAGGATGCCGCGTCCCTGCGCAAACAACCCGTCCGCGGCGTACCGGCCCTGTCCGTGGTGGAAAGCATCCGGTGGTTGAAGGAACACGGGGCCACGGAGTATGACCTCTGCGCATCCCCGCCTGCGGACAGGATCAAGGACACTGAACATGCCCTCTACGGCGTGGGGCAGTTCAAGACCGGTTTCAATGACCACGTCACGGACTTTGTGGGCTGCTGGGACCTACCGCTGAACAAGGCCAAGTACAAGGCCTGGACTGCAGGCGGTGAAGGTGCTCTGTTGCGCGTGCACCTCAAACGCACCGGTGAGAACTGGTACTGATCAGTTTCCACGCTGGCCCAGCCACGCACCCAGACGTGGTGACCACACTTTCTTGTTGACCAAACCTTGTGACCGGGAGAGAAACCTTGCGAGAGTTCACAGCACGCTTTGCCACCGCCCAGGAGGTGTCCGACTGGGACACCCACGTGATCGCCAACCCCCACGGCGGCGACATGCTGCAGTCGGCTTCCTTTGCCGATGTCAAGAAGCATCACGGCTGGAAGCCGGTGCACCTGGTGCACGAACCCGCGGACGGTTCGCAGCCCGTCTACACACTGGTACTGGAGAAGTCCGTGCCGGGTCTGGGCAGGCTCTGGTACATGGTCAAGGGCCCGGCTGTGGAGACAGTCGAGGATCTGAAGGGCTTCACGAACGCCACCCGCAACCTGGTGAAGCAACATGCCAAGAACGTGTTCCTGGTCAAGGTGGAGCCCGTGATCCCGGACTCCGGTGAGGCTCGTGCAGCACTGGAGCAGGCTGGGCTGAAGAAGACCCTGATCATCCAGCCCAATGACCACACCGCCGTGCTGGACACGGACCGGGACCCGGAAGAAATCATGAAGGGCATGCAGTCCAACGGCCGCAACAAGCTGCGCCGCGCCATTCGTGAGGAAGCTCCCGTGGAGCTTGTGGAGGTCAACGAGGAGAACATGCGGGCCATGTACGCCCTCATGCAGACCGCCCGTCAGGGTCAACTCAACGTGACCTTGCGGCCCTTCTCCTACTACAGCCGGTTCTGGGGCAACTTTGCCAAGTCCGGCCAGGGCCGCCTGTACTTTGCCTACGAGGACGGCGAACCGTCCGTGGGGGCGTTTGTGGTCAACTACGGTCCGCATGCCACCTACAAGGACGGCGGGTCCAAGCCGCGCCGCAAGCAGCGCGGAGACGCCCACCTGGTGCAGTGGACCGCCATCAACGATTTGATCTCCGAGCACGGAATCAAGGACTACGACCTCTGCGGCACCCCGCCCTCCGATGAGCTCAAGAACGAGGAGCACCAGTTCCACGGCATGGGCATGTTCAAGACCTCCTTCACCAAGGGAACCGTTGTGGACTACGTGGGCGTGTGGGACCAGGAGATCAACCCCACCAAGGTGGCCATCTGGAACCGCATTGGTGAAAAGGTCGCCCGTCAGCTCTGGGTCCGTTCCCGCAACGAACCCTTCTACTGAGCCGACACTCCCACATCGCAACAGCCTGCAGTTGTGTGAGACCAGCTGATGACCGTGGATGAGCGGGACACCACCGCCGCTGATCTTCCGCCCGGAGACCTGGGCGCCCTGGTGCTGTCCCTGGACGGGCAGCGCCGCTACCCGGTCTCCGGGTGGTCACGGGCGCAGGACGTGGCCGTCGAACCCTTTGGTCCGGACACCCATCTCAACTTGGAGCCCACCTACGCTGGCGGGCTGCTCACCCCTGCCGTGGCCACGGAGTCCCAGGCCGAACGGGCTCGTGCCCGCCAGGACGGCGCCCGCACGGAGGTTCTGACTGCTGCCGCAGCCCCCATACCTGTGCTCACTGAGGAGGAGGTGGAGCGGGACCGGCGTCGTCGTCAGTCTCCGGCGCTCACCCAACCGGTCAGTGTCAGTGGCCGTAGGCGGGCCACCACGGAAACCGCGGCGGTGGCCCGTCCGGACACCTCCATGGTGGAGGCTGCACCTGCAATCGCGGGGCCGTCGACGACGATCCTGCCGGCCGCCTACCCGTCCTCTGAATCCACCACCACCCAGCCGCGATCCAAGAGGGTGCTGCGCTCGCTGATGAAGCGGGACACCGGGATGACTGCGCCCATGGGACTGGTGGACCGGTTGGCCGCCAGCCCCTTTGCGCACCTGCGCCGCCACACCGATGCCGGGCAGAAGGAGGCACGGCGGACCCTGAACTTTGCACTGCGCCTGGCGGAGACCATGTTCCATTACGGGGCGGATGCTCTGGAGGTGGAGAACGCGATTGTGGCGGTGTGCGCCACCTACGGCGTGGAGAACCTGGAGGTGGACATCACCAATCAGGCGGTGACCATCAACTACGTTCCGGAGACCCCGGCCACCGCCACCATGACCCGTGAGGACATCTTCAATGACAACAACATGACCAGCCACACGGTCATGCGTGTGGTCAGGTCATGGACGGACAATTACGCGGGTTTGGCGGACTCCCACCGGTTGGTCACGGAAATCATCGAGGGGGAGATGTCCCGGGCGGAGGCCAGCGCCAGGCTGGAGGCCATCAACTCCCGGCCCAAGACCTTCCCCAACTGGGTGGTCACGGCAGCCATGATTGCCGCGGCCTTCACCCTGACCCTCGGTATTGGCGGTGGTGTGGCGGGGGCAGGGATTTCCGCGCTGTCCGGGTTGATTGTCTCCCGCATCGGGATCTGGATGGGGCGGCGGCGCTACCCGGAGTTCTTCACCATGACGGTCTCCGGGTTTGTGCTCACCGGTCTGGCCATGATCTTTGCCCAGACCGATCTGGAGATCTCACCGCCACGCATGATCGCTGCCGGTCTGATCATGCTCATGCCCACCACCCGGTTCATGTCCACCATGCACGATGCCATCAGTGGTTTCCCCGTGACGGCTGCCGGGCGCCTGGTGTCCACGGGCATGGCCTTTGCCGGAATCGTGGCGGGGATCTACGCCGGCATTGTGGTGGCCGGGCTGTTCGGGCTCACGGCCTTGGACCCGTCCCAGAGCCATTTTGAGCCACCGGGCGTGCTGATGAACATTGTGTTCATGTCCGTGGCTGCCGTGTTCATCGCCATCACCTTGCAGGCCTCCACACGCTTCCTGCTGCCCGTGCTCCTCTCCGCCTTTGGGGGGCTGCTGCTCTACCACGCAGCGGGCTACATCGGCCTGGACGTACGCCTGCAGGCTGTGTTCGGGGCCGTAACCGCTGGCGCCATTGCTGCTGCTGCCGCCGGCCGCATGCGCATCCCGTCCCTGGTGATTGCGGTGCCCGCCATGACGTTCCTGCTGCCGGGGCTCTCGATCTTCCGCGGCATGTACGCGGTGTTCATTCAGGAGCAGACCACGGGCGACGGCGTGGTGGCGCTGTTCACGGCCATGTCAACGCTGGTGACCATGGCCGCGGGGCTGGTATTGGGGCAGTACCTGATGCGCCCGTTCAACAAACAAGACCGCTTGGGTGTGGGACGCAACCGCCGCCGCTGAGCGCCGGCCCGGAACGCTGTGGCAGCCCACGGTCGCCCATCAGACCTTCCCGATCGGTGTGCGCTTCTCCGCCTGGAAGACCTCTTCCGTGCGCCCGGCAGCCCAGTACCCGGAGATGGAGACCTGATCGCGGCTCAAGCCGTGGTGTTCGAACAACAAGGGCCGCAGCATCTTCATGGCCTCGCGCTCACCGTGGGCAAAGACCTGAACGCCGTCCGTGGACTGTGGCCAGTTGGTGGTCTTGACCGCTTCCACCAGGGCGCGGGTGTCCTGCTCCTGGGAGTTCCGGTGGCACCAGCGCAGTTTCAGGCCCTCAGGGAGTGAAAGATCCTGTTCATTTTCGGCTCCGTCAACTTCCAGGATCACCTCACCCCGGGCGCCTGCCGGCAGCGCTTCCACGTTGGCCATGATGGCGGGAATGGCGGTGTCATCTCCCACCAACAGCGTCCATGTGGCGGCAGGGTCCGGGATCCATTTGCCACCGGGGCCAACGGCCACCATCGTGTCCCCGGGTTGGGCATGCATGGCCCAGGGGCCGGCGTAGCCAGAATCCCCGTGGGTGGCGACGTCGATCCACACCTCTGAGCGGTCAGCTGCCACTTTGCGCAGGGTCATGTGCCGCGTCACGGGCTGCTGATCAGCGGGCAGGGAATCCTTCAAGGACCAGTAATCAGGGAAGGCGTCCAGGCCAAGCGCTGGGTTGAAGAACACCAACTTGACGTACTTCTCCGGCGGCTCGATGTCCTGGAACAGCTCAGGTTGTTGGACCTCAGCCACCACGCGAATCATGGTGGGCGAAAGCTGCAAGGTCTCACGCACCGTCAAATTGATCTGTGCTTTGCGCGGCTTGGCGGGGCCGGCGGCGTCGTTCGGCTGCGGGGAAGGCGCTGAATTAGGTGCTGTTGATGTCACCTAATTCAGCCTACGCGCCAATCAACGGGTTCGGCACCCTGCTGCTCCAGAAGCTGGTTGACGCGGGAGAACGGGTGCGATCCAAAGAATCCGCGGGAGGCGGACAATGGAGAGGGGTGTGCGGATTCCACCCGGGGTGTTTGGCCCAGCCAGGCAGCGGTGGTGCGCGCCGGGCGACCCCAGAGCAGCCCCACCAGGGGCTCGCGGCGTGCGGCCAGCGCCTTGATGGCACACTCTGTCACGGCCTCCCAGCCTTTGTTGTGATGGGAGGCCGGAGCACCCTCCCGTACGGTCAAGCATCTGTTGAGCAACATGACACCCTGCTGGGTCCAGGCACTCAGATCGCCGTGCGTGGCTGGTGATATACCCAGATCGTCCTGGAGTTCCTTGTAAATGTTCTGCAGCGAACGCGGCAGCGGACGAACATCCGGACGCACGGAGAAGGACAGGCCCATGGCGTGACCGGGGGTGGGGTAGGGATCCTGTCCCACGATCAGCACCCGGACCTCCGCCATGGGCTCCTGGAACGACCGGAAAATTTCTGGACCCGGAGGGAAAGTGCGGAAGCCCTGCTGGTGTTCGTGACGCAGGAAATCGCCCATCTCACGAATGGTGGCCTCCACCGGCCGCAGGGCTTGGGCCCAGTCAGGGGCCATGATTTCTGAGAGATCCGCCTTGGTCATGATCATCACTGTAGGTCGTGGACGCCTGGCTGACTCACCGGTGTGCTGTCCGAGTCCCGCTCTACAGTGGATCCATGACGACGACGCCCCCGCCCACTCCGTCCGCCTCCAACTCACCGGGGGAGGCCGGCCAACAACAGTTGCCCGTCTGCCTGGTCACTGGGGCCACCGGTGGAATCGGCCGTGCCGTGGTGGAGGAAATGGCAGCGGATCACCACGTGATTGCTGTGGGGCGTAACCAAGACCGGTTGGCTCAGCTGGCTGACTTCAGTGACCGCGTCCGTGCCGTCCCTGCAGATCTGACAGATGTTGAATCACTGCCGGAGTTGGTGGACGGCTTGGACCGTTTGGACGTGGTGGTGCATGCCGCAGCGGTGTCCCACCGGTTGGACTTTGCGGAGGCCACGCCAAAGGACTGGCGGGAGCATCTGGAACTCAACGTGGTGGTGCCGGCGGAATTGACCCGCGCCGCATTGCCCTTGTTGAAGGCTTCCCGGGGCACGGTGGTGTTGATCAACTCCGGGGCAGGATTCACCGCCACGGCGGGCAACTCCGTGTATGCAGCCTCCAAGTTCGCGTTGCGCGCCCTGGGGGATGCGCTGCGGCAGGAGGTGGAACCGGACGGCATCCGTGTGTCCTCCGTTCACCCCGGCCCCGTGGACACTGAGATGCTGCGCGGGATCTACACCACCATGGACAAGCCCTACCGCCCGGAGGAGTACATTCGACCGGCTTCCGTGGCCCAAGCGATTCGCACGGTGGTGGATGCCGGGGAGGATGTTCAACTCACCACGGTCTCCGTGCGCCCGCGGGTAGAGCAGAAGGGCTGATGGTGGTGACTGCCCAGTCCAGCTCACCGGAAGGCCCTGCTGCGTTGAACAGCCTGGAGAGCGCGATTCTGGACATGGAGTCCCGGCGCTTCAAATACCAGGGAGCCAAGGAGCGCGCCATCCGTAGCCAGATCCAGATCCCTGTGACCACCTACTACCAACACCTCAACGTGCTGATCGACAACCCCGTTGCGTGGGCTGCTCAACCTGCCTTGATGCGACGCCTGAGGGATCACCGTGATGCCGGCCTGGACTGATCCGCGGTCCATGGATGCAGACACGGTCC
>NZ_JROX01000088.1:0-24591 GCF_000800955.1 Kocuria sp. ZOR0020 | reverse complement strand
GCCCGCTGACCTGGAGAACGTTTCCGAGTTGAGTGGCCAGGGCCGTCGCGTCCTGGTGACCGGTGCCTCCGGAATGCTCGGTGCCGCGGTGGCCCGCCTGTTGCGTGACCGTGGCTGGCAGGTGCGCATCATGCAGCGCAGCCCAGCGCCGTTGGCCCAGGAGGACGGGATCGAGCAGGTCCTGGGCTCCATCACGGATCCGGATGCCGTGGAAGCGGCACTGGAGCGGGTGGATGACGTCGTCCATTTGGCCGCCAAGGTCTCCTTTGCCGGGGATTGGGACGAGTTCGTGCACACCAATGTGACCGGAACCCGTGTGGTTCTGGAATCAGCACGGCTGGCCGGTGCCCACAACGTGGTGTTCGTGTCCTCGCCGTCCGTGGCCCACACGGGCGAGTCGATCCAGGGTGATGGCGCTGAACCTGCCGACCCCCGCCACGCCCGCGGCAACTACGCCAGGTCCAAGGCCGCCGCTGAGCTGTTGGCCTTGGAAGCCGATTCCCCCAAGTTCCGGGTGACTGCCATTCGTCCGCACATTGTGTGGGGACCCGGTGACACCCAGTTGGTGGAGCGGATCGTGGACCGTGCCGCACGGGGTCGACTGCCGCTGCTGGACGACGGCGCTGCGCTGATCGACACCACCTACATCGACAACGCCGCGGAGGCAATTGTCCGGGCCTTGGAGCGGATCGAGGTCAGCCACGGTGAAGCATTCGTGGTCACCAACGGGCAACCGCGCCCGGTGGGCGAGATCATTGCGCTCATGTGCAAGGCCGGGTCCGTGGCACCTCCCACCCGGAAGGTGCCGGCAGGGATCGTGAAGTTCGCGGGCAAGGTCATTGAGAAGGTTTGGGCAGGGAAGCCTGGCAAGGATGAACCCCCCATGACCGAGTTCCTGGCTGAACAGCTCTCCACGGCCCACTGGTTCGATCAGAAACGCACACATGACGTGCTGGGGTGGAAACCTTCCGTGAGCATTGAGGAAGGCATGTCCCGGATGAAGGCCTACTACACGCAGAACCCCATGCCCGTTGTGCAGGAAATGCAGGACGAGCGCATGGAGAAGATCCGCCGCAAGAGCAACTGAGTCTCTGTTCCGCAACTTCCGCATGGAGAAGTGCAATCCCACACCAGGATTTGTCCTTTTCCATGCGGAAGTTTTTGTTCTGAGCAACCCTTGAAGTGACATGAAGTCAACAGCCATCAGGCGTCTGCGGGTCCGTGAGATCCACCCTGATCCGCACGATGCACGTGCGGAGTCTCTGCGCAGGCACGGGCTGCCGTTGGTGGTGCGCCCACGGCACCGCTTGCGGACACTGGTGCCCTACACCGGCCCCGTGCTGGTGGTGCTGGGCGTGCTGCTGATGATCCAGGCCGTCACCGCGCGGGTCATGTTGGCTGCCAGTGAGCGGTTCGACGTCAACATCTGGGAGGACGAAAACCTGCCGGACGGACTCCTGGTGATCGGCACCATCTCCACCGTCATCCTGGCATCCGCCTATGTGCTCTCCCCGCTGTTGCTGTGGGCCGTCACCGCCGTGGCAACTCGCGGCGGCAGTACTCGTCAGCTGCTGATCAGCGCACTCGGGCTGGTGCTGATTCTGGCCGCGGCCCTGACCAGTTCCTGGCAGTCAGGAGTTCTACTCAACTTGATCAGTTCAGCGGTCACCGTGGCGATTGTGCTGGCCGGCGCTTATCTGGGACTGGGCGTGATCACACTGTGGGCCATGCAACGGATCCTGCAGGAGCTCACCAGCATCGGCGCCATGATCATCCGGGTGCTGCCGCTGCTCATGTTGGTCCTGCTCTTCCTGTTCTACAACTCCAACATCTGGCAGATCGCAGTCGGGATTTCCTGGCTCAATGTGGCCCTCACGGCAGCAGTCCTGGTGATCCTGGCCAACGTGCTCAACGTGGTGGTGACCGCAGACATTGTGGGCGACTCACATCTGCGCGATCATCTGCGGGATTCCACCACCCGCACCCGCTGCAGCGAACGAGCCAACATCCTTGCCGTGCCGTCCTTGGTGGTGACCATCCAGGCGGGGATCTTCAGCGTTCTGGTGTTCATCTTCCTGGTGGGCTTTGGAATGCTGTCCATTCCCGTGGCCACCATCAAACAGTGGATCTCCCAGGACCCCAACATTGTGTTCCCATGGCTGATGCCCGGCCTGCCGCTGACCCAGGAGTTGCTGAAAGTCTGTTTGGTCCTGGCTGCCTTTGCGGGCCTGAACTTTGTGGCGTCCATGGCAACAGATCAACGGCACCGCACTCTGTTCATGGACGGCGTGCTCAATGACCTGGACCAGGGCCTGAAGGTCCGGGAGCAATACCTGCGCTGAGCACGGCAAGCGGTGGGTGTGACCGTCACCGCGCCCCACCCTGCAACTTGGGCATGGAAAAATACTCGCCGCATCAGTCTCAGCGCATTTTTCCGTGCACAAGTTGGTGACTGGGTTGACGCCCGCCATGGGCGGTGGGTTCAGTCCACAAGTTCCTGCCGGTACCGGAGCATGGCCTCCACAAAGGATGACTGGATGGGAGACCCCTTGTGGTCGGCCCGAGTCAGCAGCAGCGCCTGGCGTTGCGCCCACGGCTGCGCGATCGGGTGCACCAGCTTGTCGGGTGCACCCAGGCGGCGGGCTGTGCCCTGCGGCAAGATGGCGGCACCGGCTCCGGTGCTGGCCACCGCATACAC
The DNA here is from genome assembly GCF_000800955.1 of Kocuria sp. ZOR0020. NCBI lineage: Bacteria > Bacillati > Actinomycetota > Actinomycetes > Micrococcales > Micrococcaceae > Kocuria > Kocuria sp. ZOR0020. The sequence goes on along the minus strand of NZ_JROX01000088.1, from coordinate 21,893 downwards.
GGCACCCGGTGTGGGCAGGCGCACCCGATAGTCGGTCGTGACGCCCCGTTGGCTGAGGTGCTCATCGATGTAACTCTGCAGTGGAACACCCTCGGTTAGACCGATCATGGGGCCCCGGATGACTGACTCAAACGGAGCTCCTGCGGCATCGTCGTTGTCGTCGGAAACGGCACCACCGAGCAACTGGGGCGCGCACACAACGACGAGCGGGTCCGACCACAGCTGCTGGACCGTCAGCCCCGGGTCCCGGGGCGGTACGGACACGACGCCCAGATCGGCGCCGCCGTCACGGACTCGCCGAGCCACCTCGGTGCTGGTGGTCTCCTCCAACGCAACGTGCAGGTCCGGGAACCGGGACATCGTGGAGGCCAGGAACTCGGTGAGGGCATCCATGGCGGAGGTGTTGCTGGCCAATCGAATGCGCCTGGACTCACCGTCCCTTTGGTGGCGCAGCTCCTGGAGAAGGTCATCTGCCTGAGCCATCATCAACCGGCCACGCTGCACGAACGCCTCCCCCGCAGGCGTGGGGGCCACACCGCCATGACCTCGTACCAGCAGCGTTACGCGAACCCCTTCTCCAGGGCAGTGATCCGGGAACTTGCTGCGGAGAGCGAGAGTCCTACGGCCTGGGCGCCGTCCGTGATGGAGCCCCGGTCCACGACGGCGACCAACAACTCCACGTCTCGTGTCTCGATTCGCATGGGTGATCCTTCCGTCATCCCGAAGACCCCTTCGGATCCTAGCAAGCCAGATTCAGGCTCCACCTGCAGGGCTGAAAGGACGATACGGACGGCGCGGTGTCCTCAGACTGGCGCCCCAACGCACACATCAATGCGGAAGGAACCCGGGGATGTCGATCGACTGGTTACAGGTCCTGGAATGGGCCGCGATTCTGGGTGCCTGTTTTCTGGCGGGCGGGATCAACGTGATTGTGGGCGCAGGAACCCTGGTGTCCTTCCCCATCCTGGTGTTCCTGGGCTTCCCACCATTGACCGCAACCATTGCCAACACGATCGGCATTGTCCCGGGCAGCGTGTCCGGGGTGGCGGTCTACCGGAGGGAACTGCGCACCCACATCAAGACGGTTAGGGTGCTGTTGCCGGCCTCCGCCATCGGAGGTGTCGCGGGTGCCACCCTGCTGCTGCACTTCTCAGCCGAGGTGTTCGCAACGGTCATCCCCTGGCTCATCGGCATCGGCACCATCCTGGTGATGGCGGGACCTGCCATCAAACGCCGCATCAGCACAGCGGGGCAGGACTCATCAGCGGGCGTGGTCTCGTCAGCCGATCCGTCCATCCGCGGTGAGCCCCGACCATTCGCCACGCGGACAGCCTTGGTTGCCTCCGTGACCGGTGCGTTCTTCCTGGGTGTTTACGGCGGCTATTTCAGCGCCGCCCAGGGCATCCTGCTCATTGCCCTGCTGGGGATCACATCGAGCCTGAGCATGCAGGAACTCAACGCGATCAAGAACCTGACCGTGGCGGCCGTCAACGTGATTGCCGCGAGTGTGTTCATCATGGTTTCCCCGGAGCTGATCTCCTGGCCCACGGTCGGCCTGATCGCCGTCGGCGCGACGTTGGGTGGCTTGGTGGGCGGCCGCTTTGCCCGCCGGCTTCCGGCGGGGTTGTTCCGGGTGTTCGTCGTGGTCATCGGTGTGGCCACCGTGGTGGTCATGACTGTCAGGTGAGGTCCACTAATGCATGTGATCGGTTATTTGGGCTCCACGGAGAGCGAAACGAAATGGCCATGACCAATGTGGATCTGGACCCCGTGCTCATGGCAGCTGCTGGGTCGCCTCTGAACGATGATGGTCGGGGCGCGAACTCGTTACCTGTCACCATGTGGCCATGTCAGCCAGGAATGGTGTTGGCGAGCACCGGCACCGAAGGCGTGCACACGGCAACCCTCGGTGCAGGTCTGGGTGCCTGATGTGCGCAGCCGACAGTTCACCCACAAGGCGGTCCTTCAAGTAGCCGCAGTCGCGGAAGCCGACCAGCGCAGCGGGGACCAAGATTCGCCGATGGCGTCTCGCTCGAGCAGGACCAGGAGTGAAAGTCGACGTGGTCAGGTCATCGGGCTGAAGCCACCGAACAAGGTCCCACACCCCGCACAACTCAGAACCGTGCGTTGCGCGGCTTCCGTTGGCACAACTCACAGAGGAAGGACGAGCGGTTCATGAACTGCTCTCGCACAATCACTCCGTCCCGGCCGGCGGCAGCACAACGCGTGCATGGTTTGCCCGTCTGCCCGTAGGCGTTCAGGGACAGCGCAAAGTACCCGGACTCCCCGTTCACGTTGACGTACAGGGAGTCAAAGCTGGTGCCGCCCGCCTCCAATGCCCGGGTCATCACGGTTTGTACGGCCTCCAGCACCCGCCGGGTCGCGGTCCGGGTCAGGGTTTCCGTGGGCCGGGCGTAGTGAAGCCGCGCCTCCCACAGGGCCTCGTCCACGTAGATGTTGCCGATCCCGGACACCAATCCCTGGTCCAGCAGCGCCCGTTTGATACCGGTTCTACGACGACGCAGGCGATCGTGCACGGCGTCGATGTCAAAGGCCGGATCCAACGGATCGCGGGCAATATGAGCGGCGTGCTGCGGGATCAAGGCGTCCCCACGCAGCCCGCGGCCCGCTGCAGCCCCATCCGCGGTGGGAACCAGGTCGTCGATGAACAACCCACCAAAAATCCGCTGGTCCACAAACCGCAGTTCGGTCGGCAACTGATCGCCAGGATTCTCGGGGTCCGAGGCTTCGGACAGGGTCAGGCGGATGCGCAGGTGCCGGTCATCCGGCAATCCCGCGTCCTTGATGAGCATCTGCCCTGACATCCCCAGATGGGCCATGAGCGCCAGAGTGGGAGAATCGCCGGACCCCATAGAGTCAGTCTCCGGTGCACCCAACGGCATCCACAGAAACTTTCCGCGCCGCACCACGTCCAACACGCGGCACCCGGCCAGATCCTGGACAAAAGCCTCAGGGCCGTCCGTGTGGCGGCGTACCGAGCGAGCTTCCAACACCTGGACATCCTCAATCACCCGGCCGGCAACCCATTGGGCCAGGCCTCTGCGGACCACTTCCGCTTCAGGCAGTTCCGGCACGGGTCACCCTTGAGAGTCTCCGGTGGAGGGCGCGCCGGTTCCGCGTCGGGCTCGCCGGGAGGTCTTGCGCGCAGAAGGAGTCGCGGTTTCAGATGCCTGCTCGGACCGAACCGGCGCGGATTCAGTGTCCGGGATGGGACGCCCGTGGCCATCCGTCAACGTGGTGCCCGTCAGATTGAGGTAGGCGGCAGCAGCAGCTCTCCGCTCAGCTTCTTTCTTGGACGTGCCCTCGCCGGTTCCGGCGTCGTCGTCACCGATCACGCACGTGGCCACAAAGGCGCGGTTGTGATCAGGACCGGTTCCCACCACGGCATAGTGGACCGAACCCAGCTGCCGCATGGCCGCCAGCTCCTGGATCTCGGTCTTCCAGTCCCGGCCTTCGTGGATCACAAAGTCGTCTTCCAGCAGCGGCACGATCATCCCCAGCACAAAACGGCGGGCCCGCTCGATCCCGTGGGTCAGGTAGACGGCACCGATGATTGATTCCATGGTGTCGGCAAGGATGGAGGCTTTGTCGTGCCCGTCCGTGCGAACCTCACCCTTGCCCAGACGGATGAAGGACCCCAGCTCCAGGCCTCGCGCCAACTGCGCCAGGGTCCGGGTGGAGACCACAGAAGCCCGGATCTTGGCCAGCTCTCCTTCGGTGCGCTCCGGGTACCGCCGGTAGATCTCATCCGTCACGGACAACCCGAGCACGGAATCCCCCAGGAACTCCAGGCGTTCGTTGTGCACCGTCCCCGGATGCTCGTAGGCGTAGGAACGGTGTGTCAGGGCAATGAGAAGCGTCTCGGCATCGATGTCGACGCCGAGACGCTTCTCAAGATCCTGAAATTCGTTCACCGTTTTCAGGCGTCAGCTACCTTGCGGCCCTTGTACTCGTAGTACAGGGCGGTGCCTGCGGAATCGGTGACCAGCTTGGCCTGGTGCGGCAGGCTGTAAACGGTCTTGCCGTTTTCAACCGAACGGACCAGCTTGGGAGCCTTTGCCTTCCACTGTGAACGGCGCATGCGAGTGTTTGCACGCGAGAGCTTCCTCTTGGGAACAGCCACTGCTATCTCTCTTCTCTCGTGGTGTCGTGATCCTCACCGAACAGCCCCTCCAGGGCGCTCCAGCGCGGATCGAGCACTTCGTGTTGATGACCCGGGTTCTCATCCAGCCGCACACCGCATTGGGCGCACAAACCTTCACAGCTGACCCGGCACACCGGTTGGAACTGCAGCTTGGTGATGGCTGCGTCCCGAAGCATGGGTTCCAGGTCGATGGACTCGTCCTGGACTTCGTACATGTCGTCGGCCTCGTCGTCGTCCCCCGAAACTTCGGAAGGGGCGTCGAACAGGAAGAGTTCCTGCACTTCAACCACCAAGTGATCGGTGATCGGGTCAAGGCATCGACTGCACTGGCCTTCAAGGCTAATGGTCACGTCCCCGGAAACCAGGATTCCGTCATGGACGGATTCTAGTCTCAGATCGCAAACCATGTCGGAGCCTTCGGGGGCCCCGATCAGTGCGTTGCCGAAATCGCTCGGCGCGGGCACTGTCTCCTGCCAGGTGCGCATGGTTCCCGGACGGTGTTCCAAATCCCTGACGTTGATGGTCAAAGGTGTTGGGGTCGCGCGTACGATGATGAGCTCCTGTAGGTCCAATACCAGCCGCCCATCTTACTCGGTTGTCCTCTCATGGCTCAACCGTCAGCGTGCGGCGTGGCGAATCTCTCCTCCGGCAGGTGGCCAGCCCTGCCCTCACCGCGCTTTCAAGGCCGCCAGAACCGGTGCGGGCACAAATGCCTCCACGTCCCCACCCAGACCGTGAACCTCTTTGACCAAGCTGGAGGAGATGTGCAGCAACTCCGGATTGGCGGGCAGGAACACGGTTTCCACCTGCGTCAGCGCACGGTTCATGGCCGCCATGGGCAGTTCGTAGTCGTAATCCTGCCCGGAGCGGAGGCCCTTGACCAACGCCACAGCACCCCGGTCCGCCGCATACCGCGCCAGAAGCCCCTCCTCCAGAGGTTCGACGACGACGCCGCTGATCCCCTCCAAAGACGCCTCCGCCAACTCGAACCGCTGAGATCGGTCAAAGAAATAGGTCTTCTTGGGGTTGTCACTGACAGCCACCACAACTTCTTGGAACAGCATGGCCGCGCGGCGAATGATCTCCACGTGCCCACGATGGATGGGGTCGAAGGAGCCGGGGCAGATGGCGCGGCGGATGTGGTTCTGGGTCATGGTGCTCAACGCTAGCGTGCTGCAGCATGACGTGGTGGGCAGAGTTCATAGACTCGGGCACATGAACGCAGCCCACCAGAGCCCCGCCACCCTAATCGATACTCACCCTCCTGCCGAGCAGTCGGGACCTGCCGCACCGTGGAGGGCCATGGCCGCTGGTGGTGGCCTGTTGGATGCCTGCGGAGGATTCCGCTCCACCATTTTTGACGAAACTTCTGCGTTGGCTGCCCGCCATGAAGCCATCAACCTGGGGCAGGGATTCCCGGATCAGGACGGCCCCGCCCACATGGTGGCTGCTGCGCACCGCGCCCTTGATGCGGGCCTGAATCAGTACACGCCCGCTGTGGGATCCCCGCGCCTGCGCAAGGCCATTGCTGATCAGCAGGAACGAACCCAGGGACGCATTCTGGATCCCGAAACGCAGGTGCTGGTCACGGTGGGAGCCGCAGAAGGCCTCACGGCCGCCCTGCTCTCCGTGGTGCGTGCCGGTGATGACGTGGTGGTGCTGGAGCCCTATTACGACCTCTATGCGGCCGTGGTCTCCTTCATCGGCGCCACCCTGCGAACCATCCCCTTGCGCCCACCGCACTTCCGCCCGGAAGCCCAGGACATTCACAACGCCTTCAGTTCCCGCGCTACAGCGGTGTTGCTCAATGACCCGCACAATCCCACCGGTACGGTCCTGGCCCCCGACGACGCCCGGTTGATCGCGCAGCTGGCCGTGGAACACGACGCCGTGATCATCACGGACGAGGTCTACGAACACCTGCGCTTTGTGGGCAACCACGTGTCAGTGGCGGCCACGAACAACCGTTCTCTCTTGGGCAGCGAACCCGCAGATCTGACGTTGGCCCACCAGGTTGCCGAACGAACGCTCGTGGTCTCATCGGCCTCCAAGACCCTGCGTGCCACGGGGTGGCGCATCGGTTGGGTAACCGGACCTGGGCACTTGATCATCGGTGTGCGGGCGGTCAAGACGTATCTGACCCACTCCCCTGCAGCCCCGTTGCAGGACGCTGTGGCGGCCGGGCTGGAGGACAGCTGCCAATGGGTCCGTGATCTTGCCACCGAGCAGGGTGAACGCTCCCGGATGGTGGCTGAAACTCTGCATGAGCTGGGCCTGAGCGTGGCCGAACCATGCGGGTCCTACTACGTGGTGGCCGACTTCTCCCCGCTGTACCAGCGCTGGGGTGTCTCAGACAGCACAGAACTCGCGGCGGCGTTGATCGAGAGGGCCGGTGTGGCTCTGTTGCCGATCTCAGCTTTTGCCTCCCCGGTCAACGCCGGGCTCTACGACGGCTGGATGCGCGTTGCCGCCTGCAAGCAGACCGCCACCTTGGAGCAGGCCATGCAGCGATTGCGCAAACACCTGCAGTGAGACACCCTCAGCCCTTGCGCCCCAACGCCCGATAGGTCCAGCCCTGCTCCTGCCATTGCTGCGGGTCCAGGACGTTGCGGCCATCCAGGATCTGGCGTGACTTCACCAGGGGCGCCAGCTGCTGCGGCGTCATGGAACGGAACTCCTCCCATTCGGTCAGCAGCACCACCACTTCCGCCCGGGCCACCGCCTGCGGCAAGGAATCCACATAATCCACGCGCGGATAGCGTTTGGCGGCATTCGCGTTGGCTTTGGGGTCATAGACGTGCACATCCGCGCCGATGGAATGCAGCCGGGCCGCGATGTCCAGGGCCGGTGAGTCCCGGACGTCGTCGGACTCGGGTTTGAAGGCCGCACCCAGCACCGCCACCTGTTTGCCCATCACCGAACCACCCAGCATGTCCGTGACCACCCCCACCGTGTGGTCGCGGCGGCGGATGTTGATGTCATCGATTTCCACCAGGAAGCGCACCGACTGGTCCAACCCCAGTTCAGAAGCCCGAGCGCGCAGGGCACGGATGTCCTTGGGCAGGCAGCCTCCACCAAAACCCACGCCGGCATTGAGAAACTTCCGGCCGATGCGGTCATCCATCCCAATGGCATCGGCCAGCGTGCGGATGTCCCCACCCACCGCCTCTGTGAGCTCGGACAGGGAATTGATGAAGCTGATCTTGGTGGCCAGGAACGAGTTGGCGGCCACCTTGACCAGCTCAGCGGTCTCGTAATCGGTGATGATCAGCGGAATCTGAGCCTCAAGCTGCTGGGCGTAAACCTCACGCATGACCGCCTCCAGCCGTTGATCGTCAGCGGGATCGGCAGCGGCGTCGTCGTGGTGTGCTCCGTGACCCGGCAGTCCAAGGACCATGCGGTCCGGGCGCAACGTGTCCTCCACTCCGTGTCCCTCTCTGAGGAACTCCGGGTTCCAGACCAGGTCCACCTGAACCCCGGCCGGTGCGTTCTGGCGGGCCAGCTCACGGAGCCGACGAGCAGAGCCCACAGGAACGGTGGATTTGCCCACGATCACGGCATCGCGCTGGGCATGGCGCGCGATCGAGGCGACCGCCGAGTCCACGTAGCTCATGTCAGCGGCATAGGAACCGGGGCGCTGTGGTGTTCCAACCCCCACAAAGTGGACGTCACCAAAGGCACCAGCCTCTGCATAATCACTGGTGAATCGCAGGCGCCCGGAATTCACGTGCTTCTTGAGCAGCTCCGCCAATCCGGGTTCGTGAAACGGCAGAACGCCCGCGGAAAGCGCCTCCACCTTGGAAGGATCCACATCCAGGCCCAGGACCTCAAAGCCCATCTCCGCCATGGAGGCAGCGTGGGTTGCGCCCAGGTAACCGGTGCCCAGAACCGTGATCTTCATGCCGTGTTCCTCCTAGAACGCACGCAGCGTTGTGGGTGACACAACCGGGGTTCTCCGCGGTTGTTAGCTCGGTGACCACCTTGCACCGCGCACATGAACCGCGGATGAAAAGGCCACGACCTCAATACGCTCCCCCACTCCAGTTGTCTGTGCTCTGGCGCAGAGCATCCGGGGGTCATCCCGCCTGGCGATGATCAGTCCGTCATAGATTCCGCGTGCACTTCTTCTGCGAACCACAGAGTGGTTTCGCCGTGTTTGGAGGATTCCAGCAGGTGTAGTCCCTGCGGCCACGTGGGCTGCGGCGAGCGCGTGGAACGTTCCACCATGATCACTGCCCCTGGCCCCAGTCGCCCCACCAGGGGTTCCAGGAATGCTGTGACCTCATGCTCCGGGAGCGGGTACGGGGGGTCGGCCAGCACCAGGTCCCAGGGCCCATGATGGGCGCTCAGGTAGGTGGACACGCTGCCGCGGTGTGCCACGACCTTCTCCGATCCCACCGCGGAGTTGAGCATCCGAGCATTGGCCTGGGCCACCTTCAAGGCCTTGGAGTCACGCTCCACCAGATCCACATGCGCAGCCCCCCGGCTGGCTGCCTCACAGCCCAGCGCGCCGGATCCTGCAAAGAGGTCCAGAACACGGGCATCCGTCAGCATCCCCCAAGCCTCCAGCCGGGAGAACAGTGATTCCTTGACCCTGTCTGTGGTGGGCCTGGTGCCGGTTCCGGGTACGGAGGTCAACCGCAGGCCACCAGCTGCTCCTGCAATGATTCGGCTCATCAGCCACGCTCCAAGTACTTCTCCGTGTCCTCATCCAGATACGCCTCGATGGCCAGGGCCAGTCCCCAGTGGCGCTCCAGGGTGGGGTCAACATCCAAAATCTCCATGGCCTCCTGCCGCGCCGATTCAATGATCTTGACGTCGTCCAACGCCCGCAGCAACCGCAGAGTCGAGCGCCCACCGGACTGGGCATCCCCCAGGATGTCGCCCTCCCTGCGCAATGTGAGATCGGCCTGCGCCAGTTCGAATCCGTCCGTGGTGGCCGCCACGGCGTCAATGCGGTCACGGGAGGGATGGCCGGGTTCCCTGCGGGTGACCAACAAACAGGTGCTGGCATGTTCGCCACGGCCTATTCGTCCGCGCAGCTGATGCAGCTGGGAAATGCCGAACCGGTCTGCGTCAAAGACCACCATGAACGTGGCATTGGGGACGTCAACACCCACCTCCACCACCGTGGTGCACACCAACAACCCGATCTCACCGGCGGCAAAGCCCTCCATGGTGGCCGTTTTCTCCGGTGCCTCCAGGCGGCCGTGCAACGCCGCAGTACTCACTCCAGCCAAGGCCGGGGAGGCCTCCACCAGTTCCTCCAGCCAGCGGGTGGAAATCATGCCTTCACCGGGTTCCTGCGCTGCGGCTTCCGATCCAGCCCGCGATTTTGCGGTGCCTGCGGCACTGCGCTTGGCTGAATCCCTCCGGGCCCGCAGCTCGGGAGCTGCCGCCAAAACCTTGACCGATTCGGCCAACGTCATCTGGGGCACGGCGTCGTCCTCGCCAATCTTGGGCGCCACAAAGTACACCTGGCGGCCGGCCTCAATCTCCTCCCGAGCACGCTGAAAGATCCGCGCCTCCCACCGCGGATGCTCGAACAGTCCCACAACGTGTGTGGTGATGGGCCGGCGGCCACCCGGCAGTCCCTCCAGGACGGAGACGTCCAGATCCCCGAACACGGTCATGGCCACCGTCCGCGGGATGGGTGTTGCCGTCATGACCAGCAAATGAGGTGAGAGCTCCCCCGCATCCCGCAGGCGATCACGTTGCTCCACACCGAACCGGTGCTGCTCGTCCACCACCACCAAGCCCAGCTCAAAAAACTGCACCGTTTCAGAGAGCAACGCGTGCGTGCCGACCACGATCCCGGCCTGACCGGAGGCGATCTCCAGAAGCGCCCTCTTCCGCGCCGATTGGGGCATGGAGCCCGTCAAGAGCACCACGCGCGTGCCCTCCGGATCCCCTCCCAACGTCCCGGCCTGCGCCAAGGGGCCCAGTGCAGCCTGAATGGAGGCATGGTGCTGTGCCGCCAGAACCTCCGTGGGCGCCAGCAGGGCAGCCTGGGCACCGGCATCCACCGCCTGCAACATGGCCCGCAGCGCCACCACGGTCTTGCCGGCCCCCACGTCTCCTTGCAACAGCCGGTTCATGGGGTGTTCACGGGAGAGATCCTCCGTGAGCTGCTCCCCCACAGACCGCTGCGCGGGCGTCAGCTCAAACGGCAACTGCTGGTCGAACCGGTCCAGAATCCCCTGGGGCGTGGGAGGCAGCGGGCGGGCAGTGCGCAGGTTCACCGCACGACGACGCCGCACCAGTGCCGTTTGCAGCATCAAGGCCTCGGTGTGCCGGAACCGCGCTTTGGCCCGGTACCAGCTGCGCTCATCCGGGGGTCTGTGCAGGTGACGGTAAGCCGTGGGCAAGTCGGGGTAACCGTGGCGATCAGCCACCCCGGGCGGCAAGGGATCGGGCACGGTGGACCAGGTGACCTCGGAGAACGCAGCCTTGACGGCGGCGGCAATGCGGTCGCTGGTAAGCTTGGCCGTGGCTGGATACACGGGAATGGGGCTGCTGGCATCAGCCATGACGTCCAGGGAACCGATGTCGTCCTCGGCATCCAACGGTGCGTAGTGCGGATTGGTCATGGTGCGCTTGCCTTTGTACAAGCTGACCTTTCCGCTGAACAGGGCGTGAACCCCGGAACTCAGTTCCCGGGCAGCGGTGTAGGCGTTGAAGAAGCTCAACGTCATCTGGTCATCACCGGTTCCGGAGATCACCTGGTGCTCACTGTGCTGGGAGCGATCCGTGATGACCACTTCCGTGATGGAGCCCTTGCGATTGCGCATCCGGCGGGTGGTCACGGAGACCACCTCCGCCACCAGCGTGGCGTGGGCTTCCAGTTCAAGATCATCAAAAGAACTGAGCTCACCGCGTTGCACCAGACGCCTGGGCACGTGGTCCAGCAAATCCCCCACGGTGTGCAGGTTCATGGAATCGGCCATGGTCTTGGCCTGGGTGGCACCCAGGATCTGAGTCAGGGGCCGGTCCAGGTCACCACGGTGCGGGTGTCCGGGTTCGCGCACAGTCAGTCCGTCACGTGTGGCTCGCCGGTGGGCTCCGCCGTGAGCCCTGTGACGGTGATGTTGCGGGGAGATCCGTGTCTGCGCAGGACGCTCAACGCCATCTGCTGTTCCGGGACGTGGACGTGGACACGCCACCGCCAGGTGTCCGGATCAATTTCAGACACGGCGGAGACAATCACGCTCTCCCCGGTTTCAGCCAGTTCGTGCCGAACAGTGGCTGCCACCAAGGCGGTCATGTCCATGGTGGCCATGACCTCCACCCCGGTGTTGGCATCCTTGAGGGCCTCAAACGCAGCGGCGTCGGCATCGTGCACCGGCGGGTAGAGGTCATAGCCAATGCTGGTCAGCACATCGTCCACCGGCGTGAACGGGCCCTGCTCATCCAGACCCTCACGATGACGGTCCTCACCGTGACGGTCCTGGGGTTGCCCGTCCGTGCCGCGGTGCTCAGGTGCTGGATCTGCACCACCCCACAAGTCGGGTCCCACGCTCTCCTGACCTGAGACGGCACGGCGCAGGGCGTCCAGAATGATCAACAGGCCCAGGGCTCCAGCGTCCACCTTGGAGGTTCCGCGCAGCACCTCCAGCTCCTGGCTGGAAGCCAGCACCGCCTGATGGGCGGCTTCCACCAGGTGACGCAGGTACAGAGACAGCTGGTGGTTGGAACCGGGTTCCCCCACGTCCGGCACGGGGACCTGGGCAGCGGCTGCCAGCACGGAGAGCATGGTGCCGGGAACGGGATCGGTCAACGCGGACCAGGCGCGCACCGAACCGGCGCTGACCCCGTTGGCCAAGGCCTCTGCGTGCAGCCGCTCGGCACCTTCCAGCCCGCCTCCCATGGCGGTCAGGAACACGGCGAACAAGGTCCCCGAGTTCCCTCGGGCCTCCTCCAGCGCGGCTTGTCCTGCCAACGTGACCAGCTCGCTGACGTCCGGAGTTTCCAGCACCTCCGTGGCCTGCTTGGCTGTCTCCACCGTCAGGGCCAAGTTGGTTCCGGTGTCCGCATCTGCCACGGGAAAAACGTTGAGATCGTTGAGGAGATCAGCATGGTCCCTGAGATCACGAGCCGCCGTCTCCAACCATCGCCTGACGGCGGATGCGTTAGAAGCCATCCTCTGATTCAAAATGGTCCCATCCTCGTCCCCGAAGGCCCAGGGGAAGTTGACTGACTGGGGTCTGTTCCAGCCAGATGCGTTCTGTGTGTGTCACACCGGTGGCGGCTGTGCATTCAGCCCGCACCGAGCCTAGCCGAAGCACCCCGGCAGGTAGCTGACGATCGGCCGGGACTGTGGATAACAATCCGTGATCTTCTCCCCCGTTCAGGACCCAGTGAAGGGGATCCTGCCCCAGGATCTCCCCCGCCGGGCGCAATGGTTGGGCCAGCTCCTCCAGTGCTTCCCGGTTCAGCACGATCTCCACCCCGGAGGCTGTGGCAACACGAGTGAGGTCACGGACCAGACCGTCCGAGGCATCGATCATGCTGGTGGCTCCCGACTGCGCCAGTCTTGCGCCCCATGGGGTCGGTGAGACCGGGCGCAGCTGGCTGTTGACCAAGGCATCCAACTGCGGGTCCCGCCCCAGCTCGAGGGCAGGGTCCAGAAGAAGATCCAGACCCGCTGCCGCCCGCCCCACGGTGCCGGCCAACACCACCTGATCCCCCGGCCGCGCACCGTTGCGGCGTACAGGGTCACGGCCCTGTAAATCCCCCGTGACGGTGGCCGTCACAGAAATCTCCCCACCGGCGCCCAGATCGCCTCCCACCACGTGGCACTGCGGTGCTTGGCATGCCAAGGTCCCGGCCCGAAGCCCGCGGGCCAGATCTTCCACCCATCGCACGGGGGTGTTCTTGGGCAGAGTCAGAGAGACCACCAACGACGACGGCACTGCCCCCATGGCCGCTGCATCCGCCACGTTCTGGGTGGCACATTTGTGGCCGGTGTCAAAGCCGGAAGATCTCACACCACTGGGCCACACCAATGCGAAGTCCTGACCCTGGACCTGGGTGTCCGTGGAGATCACAAAGCGTCCGTCCGGGGCTGCCACCACTGCGCAGTCGTCTCCGGGCCCTAGGATCTGATAGCTCTCAGCGGACTCACCAGACGCTGCCGACTGCTCGGCCAACAACGGTGCAAACCGCGCTATGAGCTGACCTTCACTGAGCTGGCCCACCGTCAGTTCCTGATTCATGACTCGACCGTAGCCCAGGGCACAGACATCCCAAGGACCGGGCTCAGATGGTGTGCACTGGACACGACGCCGTACCGCATCCAGGCCGACGACCTAAACTGAGCGCATGCCCGCACACACCTCCGGGGTTGATCACGCCCCCAGCCATCACCACCTCACGGCAACACAAGCCGACAAGGCACCGCGCCGCACCATGTCTCACCTGCGCGGATGGTCTGCAGGCGGCGTCGTCGTGATGGGGGTTGCACTCACGGGCTGTGGAGCAGGCACTGTCTCCGTGACAGCAGCGGAGGACGCTGCCAACCCTGATTGTGCCCCTGCCATGTTGGCCATGCCGGACGCCATCTCCGATCAGGATCAGCGCCAGACCACCAGTCAGGGGACCACGGCTTACGGTGATCCCGCTGCCATGGTGGTCCGCTGTGGCGTCACGCCACCTGCCCCCACCACGGACATGTGCAGCCGGGTCAACGGCGTGGACTGGATCATCCGGGAAACGGATGACCCCAACCAGTGGCAGGCCACCACCTACGGCCGCAACCCGGCCTTTGAGGTCACCTTTGACACCACCGTCGTCCCATCCTCCACAGCGTTGATCGACCTTGGGAGTGCTGTGACCACGGTGGATCAGGACCGCGAATGCCTGTCCGTGGACGAGGCCCTGGACGCATCCTGAATCTTCTGTGCGGACCTCGATCCTGTGTGCGGATCACGGGTCAGTGATCCGCACACAGGATTCAGCGCAGGCCGATGGGCCGTTCCAGTGCCAGGGTGATCAGTTCATCGATCAGGCGGCTGTACTCCAGGCCGGACTCGGCCCACATGCGCGGGTACATGGAGATGGGTGTGAAGCCGGGCATGGTGTTGACCTCGTTGATCATCACCCGCTCATCAGGAGTCACAAAGAAGTCGGCGCGGCACAGACCCTCACCCTCAATGGCATCAAATGCCTGGGCGGCACGCTCGCGGATCTGAGCAATCACGTGCTCAGGGACATCGGCCGGGCAGCTGAGCTGCGCCGAACCCTGGGAGACGTACTTGGCCTCGAAGTCGTAGAAATTGTTCTGGTCCACCACCTGGATTTCACCGGGCAATGAGGTTCTGGGCGCATCTGTGCCGTGTCCTTCCAGGACGGCGCACTCGATTTCACGGCCCACAATGCCGGCTTCCACCACAACCTTGAGGTCAAAGCGGCGTGCCTCCTCGATCGCAGCCCGCAGTGCTTCACGGTCCGTGGGGTCCTCCACTCGGGTGATGCCGAAGGAAGACCCTGCTCGGGCAGGTTTGACGAACACCGGACCACCCAGTGGCGCCACTGTGTCCATGGCACCTTCCGGATCGCTGCGCCACAGGCGGTCGCGCAGCACCACGTAGGGGCCAACCTCCAGGCCTGCCGATTCAAAGGCCATCTTCATGAAGTGCTTGTCCATGCCCACGGCAGAGGCCGTGACGCCACATCCCACGTACGGCACGTGCGCCAGTTCCAAGAACCCCTGCAGGGTGCCGTCCTCCCCGTAGGGTCCGTGCAGCAGCGGCATGACCACGTCAACATGACGGAAGCGGGAAACCTCCGTGGTCTGGGCGGTGCCCTGGCGCACCAACAACGCAGTTTCCTGCTGCCCAAGCGGCAGTGAAACCCGTTGATCCCCCACGGGCAGTTCCGTGATCTGGTTGGCCTCCAGCAGGGCCTCCAGTTCGTCCTGTGAGTACAGGAACCACTCACCGGTCCGGGCGATCCCCACGGTCACCACGTCCCACTTGGTGCGATCAATCGCGCGCAGCACCCCCCGGGCAGTGATCAAGGAGATGCTGTGTTCGGAGGAGATACCGCCAAAGAGCACGGCCACGCACGGTTTGGTGCCGGGGGCGGCGTCGTGGGGGTTCGAGTGGTCCGCGGTTTCAGCGTTCTGGGAGCTCATGTGGGGGTTGCCTCCGATTTAAGTTGCCGTCCCAGCAGCAGCGGCGCCAGGTTCTCCACGGTGATGTGACCCTCCAGAATAGCCACCACGGCTTGGGTGATCGGCATCTCCACTCCGCGCTGGTGGGCCAGTTCCAGGACCGCAGGTGCCGATTTCAGCCCCTCGGCCGTTTGGGTCATCTCTTCCCGGATCTGCTCCAGGCTCTTGCCCTGGCCGAACAGTCGTCCGGCCGTGTGGTTCCTGGACAGCGGGGAGGAACACGTGGCCACCAGGTCACCAATACCGGCCAGGCCGGACATGGTTTCCGGTTTCCCGCCCAGGGCCAGAGCAAGCCGGGTGGATTCAGCCAGACCACGGGTGATGATGGAGGCTTTGGAGTTGTCCCCGTAATGCCGCCCCTCGCAGATCCCCACGCACACGGCAATCACGTTCTTGGTCAGTCCGGCGATCTCCGTGCCCACCACGTCCGTGTTGGTGTAGGGGCGGAAATACGGGGCCGCACATGCCTTGGCCACTGCGGCAGCCAGTTGCGGGTCTTGTGCTGCGACGACGGAGGCCGTTGGATGTTCGTCGGCGATCTCCATGGCCAGATTGGGCCCGGAGAGCACACACGTCTGCCGACTCCAACCATCGGAGTCATGGCCACCGTGCTCCGACGGGAAGACCTCTGCCAGAACCTGGGCAACCACTTCCGTCATACGCAACCCGGTGCCCTGTTCCAAACCTTTGGCCAGGGAGACCAACGCAGCCTTTGGATCAAGGTGCTCAGCAATGGCCGGAAGTTGGCTGCGCAACACCTGAGCAGGCAACGCCAGGACCACCAGGTCGGCACCCGTCAGAGCCTCAGCCAGGTCATCCGTGATGTGCAACGGATCCGGCAGATGCAGCCCGGGGACATAGCGCTGATTGACCCGGGTGCGGGCCATCCGGGTCATGGACTCCGTGTTGCGTCCCCACAGATGGACTTCCAAGGGAGCGCGTGCGTGTTCCCCTGCACCACCGGAAGCGGAATCAGTCTGCGTGGGACGCGAGCTCTGATCAGAGAAGGCTGCGTCCACCAGGACTTTGGAGAACGTGGTGCCCCAGGAGCCGGCACCCAGCACCGCAGCCTTGGTGAATGTTGGCACGTCCTCTTGAGGCAGACTGCGTCGCTGAGCGTCTGCAACTGGTGTGTTCTTCTTAGAAGTCATCGGCGCTCCGCCCGTCGTCGGTCCCAGCGGCCCTGCGGAGGCTGCTCACCCCGTAATTCGGCCACCAGCTCGGTGATGGCATCCATGATGGCGTTGGTGGCGGCCACAGTCTTGCCGTGCGGGATGGAAGCCAGGCGCTGCTCACCTGGCAAAGAGTCGAGCTCCGCCGAGGAAGGAGCCCACCGGGAGAGGTCAACGGCCGGGCCGAACTTGACCCGCACGGTCTTGCGCGGCCACGGACGGAACCAGCGTTTGCGCTGGGGGTCAGGTCCGCGGCCCAAGATCTGCTC
The DNA here is from genome assembly GCF_000800955.1 of Kocuria sp. ZOR0020. NCBI lineage: Bacteria > Bacillati > Actinomycetota > Actinomycetes > Micrococcales > Micrococcaceae > Kocuria > Kocuria sp. ZOR0020. The sequence goes on along the minus strand of NZ_JROX01000088.1, from coordinate 5,114 downwards.
ATCTCCCCAGTGACCCACCGGAATCACGGGGATCTCCATGGCCAGTGCCAAGCGGGCAGCCCCCGGAAATCCGTGCATGGGCCACAACTCCGGGTCCCGGGTCAGGGTGCCCTCCGGGTAGATGATCACGGAGCCACCGCCGGCCACGTGCTTCTGGGCGGCAGAGAGCGCCTTGACCGAATCAGCGGTTCCGCGGTGCACAGGAACCTGGGCGGTGCGGCGCAGAATCGTGCCCAGCACGGGAACTTTGAACAGGGAGTCCTTGGCCAGAAAGGTGGGATTGACGCCGAACTGGTACAGCGGCATGGCCACTGTCATGGGGTCCATTTCCGAGGTGTGGTTGGGAGTAACCACAAAGGCCCCAGTCCGTGGCAAGTTCTCCAGACCCTCGAACTTGGTACGGCCCAGCAGGCGGTAGACGGGAACGACCACTGTGGCCACCAGGCGCACCAGGGGCGTGATGTGCACGGAGTCCCTACGTGGCGGTTGACCGGGAGTCACCTGTTGGCTCGCAGTCGTTGACCTCACAGTCATTGACCTCTCAGGCATCCACGACGTCGAAATTCGCGCCCAGCGTCTCCAACTTGCTGGTGAAGCGCTCGTAACCACGCTGAATCAATTCCACGCCGGTGACCTTGGAGTGGCCTTCTGCGCCCAGGGCCGCGATCAGGTGGGAGAAGCCACCGCGCAGGTCCGGGACGTGAATGTCCTGGGCCTTCAGAGGCGTCCGGCCGGAAATGATGGCCGAGTGGACAAAGTTCGACTGTCCGAATCGGCAAGGCGTGGAGCCGAGGCAGTCGCGGTGCAGCTGAATGTTGGCGCCCATGCCGTTGAGGGCGTGGGTGAAGCCGAATCGGTTTTCGTAGACCGTTTCGTGCACGATTGACACCCCGTCCGCCTGGGTCAGGGCCACCACCAGCGGCTGCTGCCAGTCAGTCATGAAACCGGGGTGCACGTCCGTTTCCACCACCAACGGATTGAGCGCACCACCCGGGTGGCTGAACTGGATGCCGTTGTCACGGATGTCCAGCTCACCGCCGGTCTTACGGAAGACGTTGAGGAAGGTCATCATGTCCGACTGGGTGGCGCCCTCAACAAAGATCGACCCACCGGTGACCAGCGCAGCCGAGCCCCAGGAAGCAGCCTCGATGCGGTCACACATGGCGCGGTGGTTGTAGCCCTTGAGCTCCTCCACGCCTTCAATGTGGATCACCCGGTCCGTCTGGACCGTGATGATCGCTCCCATCTTCTGCAGCACGGCAATCAGGTTCATGATTTCCGGCTCGGTGGCAGCCCCGCGCAGTTCGGTGCGTCCGCGAGCGCGCGTGGCAGAGAGCAGAACCTGTTCCGTGGCGCCCACGGACGGGTAGGGCAGCTCCACCTTGGCACCATGCAGTCCATTGGGAGCGGACATCTTGATGCCGGATTCCAGCTTGTCCACCTTGGCGCCAAAGTTGCGCAGCACGTCCAGGTGGTAGTTGATGGGCCGATCACCGATCTTGCAGCCACCCAAATCAGGGATGAAAGCCTCCCCCAGAGTGTGCAACAGCGGGCCACACAACAAGATGGGGATACGGGAGTCCCCGGCGTGGGCATCAATGTCCGAGTACCGCGCCCTGGTGACGTTGGTGGGATCCAGCGTCAGCGAACCTTGACCGTCGTTGGCCACGTCCACACCGTGCAGGGCCACCAGATCGGTGACCACCTGGACGTCCTTGATCTCCGGGACGTTGTGCAACACGGAGGGTGTGGAGCCCAGCAGTGCCGCCACCATGGCTTTGGGCACAAAGTTCTTGGCTCCACGAACCTCGATGGTGCCTTCCAGAGGAACGCCGCCGGTGATCTGCAGTGCGCTGGTCATGGTCTCCCGATCTGTCGTCAACACTTCGCCCGTGGCAAAGCCGCGCCAGCCCTTGCCCTGGGTTGGCACTGAGCCAGTTTAGGGGTCATTAATGAGCGCTTGATGACGCCGCGCGCGGTCCAGCCGCCCACACCCCGCCGCGCACCGCGCCGCATCAGACCCCGCGGCGGGGTGGTTTCAGGCGGCCCTGGAACTCAGGTGCGGGCCGGCAGGGTCTTGGGCAACCACGCGGGGCGTGTGGCCTCGTAAGCGGCGATGTCGGATTCGTGCTGCAAGGTCAGCCCGATGTCATCCAGCCCCTCTGTCAACCGCCACCGCGTGTAGTCATCGATCTGGAACGGGACCGTAAGCGTCCCCACGGTCACGGTCCGGGCCTCCAAGTCCACGGTCACCTCTGCGCCCGGCTCTTCCTCGATCTGCTTCCAGATCAGTTCGACGTCGGGCTGCTCCACCTGGGCGGCCAACAAGCCCTGCTTGCCGGAGTTGCCACGGAAGATGTCTGCAAAGCGCGAGGAGATGACCACCTTGAAGCCGTAGTCACGCAAAGCCCACACGGCGTGTTCGCGGGAGGAACCGGTACCGAAATCGGGGCCGGCCACCAACACGGAGCCATTGCGGTAGGCCTCCTGGGTGAGCACGAACTCGGGATCCTTGCGCCAGGAGGCGAACAGGGCGTCGTCGAATCCGGTCTTGGTGATGCGCTTGAGGTAGACGGCCGGGATGATCTGGTCCGTGTCCACGTTGGACTGACGCAGCGGTACGGCGATTCCGGTGTGGGTGGTGAATTTTTCCATGCTGACTCCTAGAGGCTTTGTGTCTGTTCGGCTGGGCGGGCTCAGATTGGCTGGGCGGGCTCAGACGCTCAGCGTCTCCAGGTCGGACGGTGCGGACAGCGTTCCGCGCACTGCAGTGGCTGCCGCCACCACCGGGGAGACCAGGTGGGTGCGGCCGCCCTTGCCCTGACGGCCTTCAAAGTTGCGGTTGGAGGTGGAGGCACACCGCTGACCGGGTTCCAGCTGATCCGGGTTCATGCCCAGGCACATGGAACATCCGGCGAACCGCCAGTCCGCGCCGAAGTCCTTGAACACCTGGTCCAGGCCTTCCTCCTCCGCCTGGATACGGACTTTCTGGGACCCGGGAACCACCATCATGGTCACGTTGGCTGCCTTGGTGCGGCCCTTGACCACATCGGCGGCAAGGCGCAGGTCCTCAATGCGCGAGTTGGTGCAGGAGCCCAGGAACACCACGTCCACGGGGATCTCCTTCATGGGGGTACCCGGAACCAGGTCCATGTACTCCAGGGCTCGGCGCGCTGCTGCCTTGGCGTTGTCCTCCCCCAGGTCCTCCGGGTCCGGCACGGACTGAGACAGAGAGACACCCTGCCCGGGGTTGGTCCCCCAGGTCACAAAGGGCTCGAGTTTATCGGCGTTGATGACCACGTCAGCATCAAAGGTGGCACCGTCATCCGTGGCCAAGGACTTCCAGTACTCAACGGCGTCCTCCCAGTCCTGGCCCTGCGGTGCGTGCGGGCGGCCCTGGACGTAGTCAAAGGTGGTTTGGTCGGGTGCAATCATTCCGGCGCGGGCACCGGCCTCAATGGACATGTTGCAGATGGTCATCCGCGCTTCCATGGAGAGCTGCCGGATGGCTGAGCCGCGGTACTCCAACACGTAGCCCTGCCCACCACCCGTGCCGATCTTGGCGATTACCGCCAGGATGATGTCCTTGGAGGACACCCCGGGACGCAACTGCCCGTCCACCCGGATGGACATGGTCTTGAAAGGCGCCAACGGCAAGGTCTGGGTGGCCATCACGTGCTCCACCTCTGAGGTGCCGATACCAAAGGCCAGGGCACCAAAGGCACCGTGGGTGGAGGTGTGAGAGTCACCGCACACCACAGTCATTCCGGGCATGGTCACACCCAGCTGCGGGCCCACCACGTGCACAATGCCTTGCTCGTCATCACCCAGAGAGTGCAGGCGCACACCGAACTCCTCGGCGTTGCTGCGCAGTGTTTCAATCTGCTTGCGAGAGGTCTGGTCTGCAATCCGGGCAAAAATGTCCTGGGTGGGCGTGTTGTGATCCTCCGTGCCCAGGGTCAGATCCACGCGCCGCAGTTGACGCCCCGCCAACCGCAGTCCTTCAAATGCCTGGGGTGAGGTGACCTCATGGATCAGATGGAGATCGATGTAGAGCAGATCCGGCTGGCCGTCCTGTCCCTTGCGCACCAGGTGGGCGTCCCACACCTTTTCGGCCAAGGTCTTGGGACCTGCTGAGGGGGCTACAGCATCAGTGAACGGGCTGGGCATGCTCTGTCCTTTACGGGCTGACGGGTCTTCTGCACCAAGCATCCGGGCCGTGCGGTGATTGCGCCACCAGTTCTTGGGTCTTCTCGCATAATGAGACGCTAGTATCAACACATGGACATCTCAGGTGCACAGAGCCCCCTCCCGTCCCACGGGCCGGATGATCCGGCTTCTTCGTTCTCCCCCAGTGGCGTGGGCGTGATTGACAAAGCCTCCCTGATTCTGGATCTGCTGGAAGCAGGCCCGGCGTCGTTGTCCCAGCTGGTCTCCGCCACAGGGATTTCACGCCCCACCGTGCACCGACTGGCATCGGCCTTGGCACACCACCGGCTGCTGGGACGCGACATCCAAGGGCGATTCGTCCTGGGCTCCCGATTGGTGGAGCTGGCCTCAGCAGCTGGTGAGGACAGATTGATTGCCGCCGCCGGTCCCGTCCTGGTCCAGTTGCGCGACGCCACGGGTGAATCCGCCCAGATCTTCCGCCGCCAGGGCGAATGGCGGGTGTGCGTGGCCTCCTCCGAACGCCCCATCGGCTTGCGGGACACCATCCCGGTGGGAACCCAGTTGTCCATGAAGGCGGGATCTGCAGCTCAAGTGCTGGTGGCGTGGGAGGACCACGACCGCCTGTTGGAGGGCCTGCACGCTGCCCGTTTCACGGCCACCATGTTGGCGGGAGTCCGACGCCGCGGTTGGGCCCAGTCCATCGGCGAGCGCGAAACGGGCATCGCCTCGGTCTCGGCACCGGTGCGGGGACCTGGCGGACGGGTGATCGCGGCAGTCTCCATCTCTGGACCGATTGACCGGTTGACCCGCCAACCGGGGCGCCAGCATGCGGAGACGGTGGTGGCAGCCGCTCGGCAACTCACCCAGGCCATCCGCCCCGCCGTCTGAGACGCTCCGGTGCCACACGACCGCCGCAGAGGCGGCCCGCGGTCACTTCATGGTGG
>NZ_JROX01000087.1:0-40308 GCF_000800955.1 Kocuria sp. ZOR0020 | reverse complement strand
CTGGTCAAAAGCACCGGATTTGATCAGGGACTCGATGGTGCGTTTGTTGCACACCACCACCGGGACCTTGGAGAGGAAGTCGTTGAAGGAAGTGAAAGCACCCTTTTCCTCGCGGGCATCCACAATGCCCTGTACCACGTTGGCACCCACGTTGCGCACCGCCGCCATGCCAAAGCGGATATCGTTGCCGACCGGGGTGAAGGTGATGACCGATTCGTTGACATCCGGCGGCAGGACCGTGATGCCCATGTGGCGGCATTCGTTGAGGTAGAGCGCCAGTTTGTCCTTGTCGTCCCCCACTGAGGTCAGCAGGGCCGCCATGTATTCGGCTGGATAATGGGCCTTGAGGTAGGCCGTCCAGTAGGACACCAACCCGTAGGCGGCGGTGTGGGCCTTGTTGAAGGCGTAGTCGGAGAAGGACTCCAGCACGTGCCACAGGGTCTTGGAGGCATCCTCCGAATACCCGTTGTCCTTCATGCCGCCAAAGAAGGCATCTTGCTGTTTGTCCAGCTCGGACTTCTTCTTCTTGCCCATGGCGCGGCGCAAAAGGTCTGCCTGGCCCAGCGTGTAATTGGCCACCTTCTGGGCCACGGCCATGACCTGTTCCTGGTAGACGATCAGGCCGTAAGTGGTGTCCAGAATCTCCGCCAGGGGCTCTTCCAGCTCCGGGTGGATGGGGGTGACTTCCTGCTGACCGGTCTTGCGCAGGGCGTAGTTGGTGTGGGAGTTCACACCCATGGGGCCGGGCCGGTAGAGGGCCAGCACGGCGGAGATGTCCTCGAACTCGTCAGGCTGCATCAGGCGCAGCAGCGAGCGCATGGGGCCACCGTCCAGCTGGAACACGCCGAGGGTGTCGCCGCGGGCCAGCAGCTCATAGGAGGCCTTGTCATCCAGCTCCAGGGTTTCCAGGTCGAGTACGAACCCGTCCCGGTTCAGGGTGATGTTCTCCATGGCATCGGAGATGATGGTGAGGTTGCGCAGCCCCAGGAAGTCCATCTTGATCAGCCCCAGGCCCTCGCACGTGGGGTAGTCGAACTGGGTGATCACCTGGCCGTCGGCCTCGCGGCGCATCAACGGGATGATGTCGATCAGCGGATCCGAGGACATGATCACGCCTGCCGCGTGCACACCCCACTGGCGTTTGAGTCCCTCCAGGCCGGTTGCGGTTTCAAACACCTTGGCGGCTTCCGGGTCCTCCTCCAGGACGTCGCGCAGCTCACCGGCCTCGTCGTAGCGCTTGGCGTCCTTGTTGTAGACATCGGCCAGGGAGATGCCCTTGCCCATGATGTCCGGGGGCATGGCCTTGGTGAGCTTCTCTCCCATGGAGAACGGGTAGCCCAACACTCGGGAGGAGTCCTTCAGGGCCTGCTTGGCTTTGATGGTGCCGTAGGTGACGATCATGGCAACGCGCTCGTCCCCATACTTCTCCGTGACGTAGCGAATCACCTCCGAACGACGACGATCATCGAAGTCGACGTCAAAGTCCGGCATGGAGACACGTTCCGGGTTGAGGAAACGTTCAAAGATCAGTCCGTGCTCCAGGGGGTTGAGCTCGGTGATGCGCATGGCGTAGGCCACCATGGAACCTGCACCCGAGCCACGTCCGGGACCCACCCGAATGCCGTTGTCCTTGGCCCAGTTGATGAAATCGGCCACCACCAGGAAGTACCCGGGGAACCCCATCTGCTGGATGATGCCTTTTTCGTACTCCGCCTGGTCCCTGGCCTCCTGCGGAACACCGTTGGGGAAGCGGTATTCCAGGCCCGCGTCCACCTCCTTGGCGAACCATGAGGCCTCGTTCTCCCCTTCCGGGACGGGAAACACGGGCATGAACTTGCCGATGGATTCATCGAACTCCACGTGGCAGCGTTCGGCGATCTCCAGGGTGTTGTCACAGGCCTCCGGATAGTCCCGGAACAGGTCACGCATCTCCGCCGGGGACTTCAGGTAGAACTCATCGGCATCGAGTTTGAAGCGTTTGGGATCAGCCAAGGTGGAGCCGGACTGGACGCACAGCAGAGCTGCATGCGCCTTGGCGTCCTCCGCGTGGGTGTAGTGGAGGTCATTGGTGGCCACCAGCGGCAGGCTGAGGTCCTTGGCCAGCTTCATCAGGTCCTGGTGGATGTTCTTCTCAATCCCCAGACCGTGGTCCATGATCTCGCAGTAGAAGTTCTCCGGGCCAAAGATGTCCCGGAACTCCGCAGCGGCATCGATCGCTTCCTTGTACTGTCCCAGGCGCAACCGGGTCTGGACCTCACCGGACGGGCAGCCGGTGGTGGCCATCAGGCCCTTGCCGTACTGATTGAGCAGCTCACGGTCCATGCGCGGCTTGTAGAGCTGACCTTCCAGGGAGGCGTAGGAGGAGGCCCGGAAAAGGTTCTGCATGCCCTGAGTGGTTTCAGCCAGCAAGGTCATGTGCGTGTACGCACCACCACCGGAGACGTCCTCGCGGCCGCCTTCATGGAATTTCACACGCGAACGGTCCGTGCGGTGGGTACCGGGCGTCAGATACGCCTCAACACCGATGATCGGCTTGATGCCCGCTTTGTTGGCCTTGGCCCAGAAGTCGTAGGCACCAAAGACGAATCCGTGGTCCGTGGTGGCCAGGGAGTCCATCCCGTTGGCATGGCAGGCCTCAAAGAGATCGTCGAGTCGGGCTGCACCGTCGAGCATCGAATACTCGGTGTGCACGTGCAGATGCGTAAAACCTTTGCCCTTCGTCACCCCAAGAGTCTAGCGGCAGGCTCAGACACCATCGCGTGTGCCACAGGTGACGATGCCCTCCCCAGGTGATCAGGGGCCGCCGTCGCGCAGAGTCTCCAAGGCGTAGTCCAGATCCTGGGGGTACGGGCTCTCAAAGGTGACGTTCTGCCCGGTGGCGGGATGCTCGAACCCCAGACGACGAGCGTGCAGCCACTGCCGGGTCAAGCCCAGTCCTGCCGACAGCGCCGGGTCCGCACCGTAGGTCAGATCCCCACAGCAGGGATGGTGCAGCGCCGAGAAATGCACGCGGATCTGGTGCGTGCGCCCGGTCTCCAGGTGCACCTCCACCAAGGTGGCCCGCCCGAAGGCCTCCAGAGTTTGGTAGTGGGTCACCGAGTCCCGGCCGTCGTCCACGACGGCGAAGCGCCACTCGTGGCCCGGGTGGCGGCCGATGGGTGCATCAATGGTGCCCTCCAACGGGTCAGGAAGACCCTGCACCACCGTGTGGTAAACCTTCTCCACCGTCCGCTGCTTGAAGGCACGCTTCAAGGCGGTGTAGGCGCGTTCCGTTCGGGCCACCACCATCAGCCCGGAGGTGCCCACGTCCAAGCGATGCACGATGCCTTGCCGTTCAGCAGCCCCGGAAGTGCTCACGGACACCCCTGCACCAGCCAACGCGCTGACCACCGTTGGGCCTTTCCACCCGGGGGAAGGGTGGGCGGCAACACCGGCGGGTTTGTCCACCACCACGATGTCGTCATCGCAGTACACGACGTCGAATCCGGCCACGACCTCAGGGGTCACGTCGGCCAGATCGACCTGTTCCGGCATGAGCACGGTGACGGTGGTCCCGGCCGTCAGCTTCGCTGACTTGTTCAGGGTGGTGCCATCCGCTTGGACCTCTCCGGCCCTCAGCAACTTTCCCACCACAGTTCGTGATTGGCCGCTCAACCGCGCCACGGCGGCATCTGCCCGTTGGCCGTCGAGCTCAGGCGGCACCGTGAAGTGTTCCGTGACCCGTTCAGTCATGGGTCCTGGATCCGGTGTCGCGCGTCTTGCTGTAGCGGGTGCCGTCCGGCTCACGCCCCATCAGCAGCAACAGGGCGATCAGGGCGATGCCGATCACCACACCGCAGTCTGCAGTGTTGAACACGGCAAAGTGCTTGACGTGGATGAAATCCACAACGTGACCACTGGGGAACCCGGGCCAGCGGAAGAGCCGGTCGGTCAGATTGCCCAGCGCACCGCCCAGGACCATCCCCAGTCCAAGGGCCCACGGCCAGCTGCGAACGCGCGGCAGATACAGCATGATCCCGACCGAGACCACGGCCATGATGGCGGTGAACACCCAGGTGTGGTCTTCACCCAGGGAAAAGGCCGCACCGGGGTTGAGGATGTAGTGCCACCGCACCCAGTCCCCCACCACGGAGATGGATTCGCCCAACTGCATGGTGCGTTCCACGAACGCCTTGGTGGCCTGGTCCAGGACGTAGACCACCAACGCGGTCAGCGCCGCCCCCAGAACAAAAACTGCGGGGCGGCGCTTGGATCCGTTCACCAGATGTGACTCGGTGTGTGCAGAACTCAGGACTGATCTGCCTCAGGCATGACGGAGGGAGCGTTGTCGATCTCATGCAGCTGCCCGGAGATGAACGACTTAAGGCGTTCGCGGTAGCTGGACTCGAAGCCCTTGAGCTGACTGACCTTCTGCTCCAGGACGCCGCGCTCCTGCTCCAGTCCGGCCAGGACTTCCTCCTTGGACCGCTGGGCGTCGGAGACCATCTGGTCCGCCTGGCTCTGGCCCTCGGCCACCAAACGATCATGTTCGGCACGGCCGTTGGCCACGTATTCGTCGTGCAGCTTCTGGGCCAGGGCCAGCACGCCGGCAGCGCTCTGAGCGGAGTCCGTGGTGGGCTGCGCCTGTGCAGCGGCGGGCTCCGGCTCGGTTGCGGCCGCCGGAGCGGGCTCCACAACCGGCTCCGCAGTTTCTTCTGCGGGGGTCTCGGCAGGGGCCGCTGCGCGCGCGTTGTCAGGAGCACTGCCTGCAGCTTCCAGCTGCTGAGTCAGATCGGCGATCTCCTGGTTGAGCGTGCGCAGCTCCAGCACAATCTCATCCAGGAAGTCATCAACTTCATCCTGGTCATAGCCTTCACGGAATTTGGTCGGCTGAAACCGCTTGTTGATGACGTCTTCAGGAGTCAGAGCCATGGGGTGTTTTCTCTCCTCGTGCAGGTCATTGCGTGGGTCTCGGCCCCCGAGCAGCAGGCCCTGTGAGCATTGGCGTCTGATGTTCCCGTTTGCCAGCCCGGCTCCCGGGGGTCCAGACGCCCATCAACTCAAGGGACGACCGCGACGCAATGGTCATGTTCTCTCAACACAGTACATTGTCCCGGCGCGTTCCCGGATCATCGATTCACCGACGACGCCGCTGTTGCACGGCCCCTGGTGGCTGCGTTGGTGACCGTCCGCCGCTGCCTCGTCCTTGAGCGGTCCGGGGGTTGGGTCAGCCGAAAAACATGGCGGCCAGGATGCCTCTGAGGAAGGTCAGGCCCAGGATCAGGATGATTGCGGAAAGATCCAAGGCAATACCGCCCATGCGCAACGGGGGAATCAGCCGACGCAACGGCTTGAACACCGGGTCTGTGATGCCGTAGACCACCGAGGCGAAAATCAGCATCACACCCTGCGGACGCCAGTTGCGTGACCAAGAACTCACCATTTCCAGCACAAAGCGTGCCAGGACCACCAGGACCAACAGGTGGGAGGCCAGGTACAGGATGCCCAGAACGATGTTCACTGATTCACTCAAGCCTGTTCGTCAGCGGAAGCGGTCTCCTGCGGGGTGGTGTTGTCCACCACCTCCACATAGGAGGGGGTCAGCAGGAACACGGTGGTGGTCACGCGCTCAATGGAGCCGTGCAGTGCGTACACCAGGCCGGCCGCGAAATCGACGAGTCGCTTGGCCTCAGCCTCACCGAGGTCCGTCAAATCCATGATCACAGGGGTGCCGTCCCGGAAGGACTCACCCACGGACTTGGCGTCGTTGTAGGAGCGCGGGTGCACGGTGGTGATGGTGCGCATGTCGTCAGCATTCTCTCGTGAAGTGGAGGGGGCACGCTTGATGGGAGTCACCGGGGCACGGTACTCGGCCTCTCGGCGCGGTTGTGCCGATCTGGATCGAGCACTGTGCGGCGTGGAGCTCTCACGGCTGCCCTCAGTGCTGCCGCGAACGGCTGAGGACCCGGAGGGCCGAGTCTCTGCACTGGACCGGCCGGGCTGGGGGGCCGCGTTCCGGGGTGCCGGCACCTGACTGCGTTCCTCACGTTCCACCCGTTGATCACGGCTGGACTCTGTCACCCGGGGGGACTCGGCGCGCGATTCGCGCTGTTCGGCCTGGGATGGCGCATCGGGCTCGGCCAGACCCAGCGCAATCATGGCTCGGCGCATCGACTGGCCCATGGACGGCTCTCCTTGATCTGGTGCGGGAAGTTCATCTGGTGCGGGGTGGTGTACCGGGGTTGGATCAACCCACCGGACGCGCACCGAGAATACCGGAACCAACTCGAACGTGGGTGGAGCCCCACCGTACGGCTGCCTCCAAATCCGCGCTCATACCGGCGGATATCCACTGCGCTGCCGGTGCGGTCCTGCGCACCACCTGTGACAACTCGAACAATTCCTGGAAGGCAGGATCAGGGTCTTGACTCAACGGAGCTACGGCCATGACACCTTGCAGACGTAGTCCGTCCTCCGCTTCCACTGCCTCAGCCAGGCGTTCCAACTCCGCTGGAGCAACCCCTCCGCGCCCCGCGGTGCCATCCAGTGACACCTGGATCAAGCACTGGAGATCGCGCTCGGCATTGGGCCCGCGGGCAACCTCACCGGCAAGAACGCTCTCCCTATGCCGGCGCACTGATTTACCCAGGCCCGTGACCAAGGACAGACGGTCCACGGAGTGCACGCAGGAGGCGTAACGGACCACGGAGTTGGTCTTCTTGGACTGCAGTTGGCCAATGAAGTGCCAGGTCACCTCGGGAGCCTCAGCGGCTTTGGCTGATGCTTCCTGGTCCCGGTTCTCCCCCACCTGAACAATCCCGAGCTGGGCCAATCGGCGAACATCCGCTGCCGGGAAGAACTTGGTCACGGCAATCAGTTCGGCTGGCCCCGTGCCCACCTGCCGCTGTTGTTCGGCAGCAGCCAAACGCTCACGCACCTGGGCCAGATTCTCTGCCAGCTCGGTCTGACGCTGATCTGCACTCACAGCTCCACCGCCCCGTCCTGCTGATCGCTGCCGAGGTTGGCACCTGGATGCTCGGGCACGGTGACCACACCCACGATTCGACCGCTGCCTGCATCCCGCCTGTGGGAGAACAAAGTGGTGTTCTCCAGGGTGCAGGCCACGGTGGGCTGGTCCTGGGGACGGTCCACGTCCACGCCCATCTCCTGCAGACGCCGCACTGCCGCGCCGGGCAGGTCCAGGGACGGCGTCCCCCAGCTCGTTTCAGCACGGACGCCGGGGCTGCGCAACTCCGAGTCCGCAGCCATCTGCTCCGGAACCTCGTAGCAGTCACCGCACACACTGGGGCCCACCACCGCATAGATTCTGACAGCTGCGCGGGTGCGCATGGCATCCACCGTCGCTTCCAGCACCCCATCCAGAAACCCGTTGCGGCCGGCGTGGGCGACGGCTGTGACACACACGCGGGGATCACCCGGATCCTGGCCCACCAGAACAACGGGTACGCAGTCGGCCACCATCACAGCCAGCGGCCGGCCGGTGGTGGACACGGCGGCATCAGCCGTGGGCACCACACCAGCGGCCAGTTGCTCCGCATCTGCAACCGTGTTGCCGTGGACCTGGTTGAGATACAGCATGCTGCCCGGCTGCACTCCCAGCTGAGACTCCAGGGCTGCACGACGACGACGCACCGCCTCATGATCATCACCCACGTGCAGTGCAAGATTGCCGGCGCCACGGTTGGTGAACCCTACGTGAGCCGGGCCCACCGTGGTCTGGTACCAGAACATTCCTGCCTCCCGCAGCGGTTGCCGTGTTGTGGTCATCGTCCTGCGCGGCCAGAACTCCTTGTGTCCCGGCCCGCCACCATTGTCCACCAGTGCTCAAACATCACATGAGAATGAGCCGGATGCCTGACAGCACGCTTCCGGCTCATTCTCAGGGGGTGCCGCGCCATGAGCTGCGGCATCACATCACTTCAGGAAATCCGGGAAGTCCAAAGAGTCCTTGCGATTGGAGGAACCCTTCACGGAGTCCTGCTCGGCCGGCAGATCAACATCGAATCCGGCGTCGTCCGGGACGTCGTCGTTGGACTGCTGCGACCATCCGGAGGTGGAGGTGCCACGGCCCTGAGTGGACTGACCGCCGCGCTGCGGGGAGCGTCCGATGTTGGCGGGCTGGCCGGCGCCGGAGCCGAAGGCTGCACGGGTGGAGGCGGCCTGCTGAGCGGCAGCCGAGGTGTTGTTGGCGTTGGTCTCCGGGGAGACGGAGTCAAAGCCTGCAGCAATCACCGTCACGCGAGCCTGGTCACCCAGGGCGTCGTCGATCACGGCACCAAAGATGATGTTGGCCTCCGGGTGAGCGACTTCCTGGACCAGGCGGGCGGCCTCGTTGATCTCGAACAGGCCGAGATCCGAGCCACCCTGGATGGAGAGCAGCACGCCGTGGGCACCGTCGATCGAGGCTTCCAGCAGCGGGGAGGCAATGGCCAGCTCCGCAGCCTTGACGGCACGGTCCTCACCCTGGGCGGATCCGATGCCCATCAGGGCCGAACCGGCACCCTGCATCACGGACTTGACGTCCGCGAAGTCCAGGTTGATCAGACCCGGGGTGGTGATGAGGTCGGTGATGCCCTGCACACCGGAGAGCAGCACCTGGTCAGCGGACTTGAAGGCATCCAGCATGGACACGTTGCGATCCGAGATGGAGAGCAGACGGTCATTGGGGATGACGATCAGGGTGTCGACCTCGTCCCGCAGGGTCTCGATGCCGTTCTCGGCCTGGTTGGAACGACGACGCCCCTCAAAGGTGAACGGACGGGTGACCACACCGATGGTCAGGGCTCCCAAGGAACGGGCGATGCGGGCGATCACGGGCGCGCCACCGGTACCGGTGCCACCACCCTCACCGGCGGTCACGAAGACCATGTCCGCGCCCTTGAGGACCTCTTCGATCTCCTCCTGGTGATCTTCAGCAGCCTGGCGCCCCACATCAGGGTTGGCGCCTGCACCGAGTCCGCGGGTCAGCTCGCGTCCGACGTCCAGCTTGACGTCGGCATCGGACATCAACAGCGCCTGGGCGTCAGTGTTGATGGCGATGAATTCAACGCCGCGCAAGCCTTCTTCGATCATGCGGTTGACGGCGTTGACGCCGCCGCCGCCGATGCCGACGACCTTGATGACGGCCAGGTAGTTCTGGGGAGTCGTGGTGTCCATGATCACCTGTTTCACTTCGGGGGTCCGCCCGCCTGGGACGAACGGGCTGTTGATGGTGAGCCCTCCGCCGACCCCATCATTCCTTAACCCTCAAGTTGGGATTGAATGATGAGTGACCAGCAGATACGGCGCACCTATTTCTTCCACGCAAAGACTAGCAACGGGTTCACGGCTCACTGCACGTAAGTGGGTGTGTTGAGCAGTGCATTGCCTGGAATTTGACATCACTACTTCAAGCTTCAGGCAAACCTTGAAGTCTGTGACCCCACCACCAGGGCATTCACCGTACCGAGACACCCGGCGAAGGCAGTTGATGTCAGCTCAGGACCGGGTGTTCCGGCGTGGAGACGTCATAGACGTTCACCGCCCCGGTCTGTTCAGGAGCTTGTATCAGTTGAGCCAGAACTTCAGCTTTCAACGCACTCTGGGTGGCATCCCCCCACTTGACCGTGATGCCACCGTTCAACTCCAGCTCCACGGTCGAATCGGACTGGGCCTTGGCGGAACTGACTTGTTCCAGGAGCGAGGACGGCAAGGTGGAGAGCACATCTGCCACGGAGGTGAAATCCTCTGTGCCCAACACCTCCGTACCGCCCTCAATCACCGGGACATGGAGCTCGGCCAGATCCTCGGTGGTACCCAACACCGTGCCCTCATGGTCCACCAGGCTCCAACTCTGACCGTCCTGGACCGCTGCAACAGCAACCCGTTCCGTGAGGTCCACGATCAACCGGCGGTCGGGCATGGTCATGACATGCACGGATCGAACCTGCGGCAGGTCCCCCAGGCTGTCCATCACATCGGACTCGGAAATCTGCGCCATGGGTGTGCCCTGAAAATGCTCCAGATGCTGTTGGACGTCTTGTTCGTCCGTGAGCTGCGCACCGTTGACCTCAATAGCACGCACGGCCAAAAGCGGGGAGAAGAAGATCACCCACACCAGCACCAAGGCGGCCACCACAGCAGTGATCGCAGCCCACAATGCCCGACGACGGCGTCGTGAACGCCTCTGAGCGGGAGTCAACGGGGGCGTGCGTTGCGCTCCATCAGCAGCATCAGTGGTGGGATTCTCCACCTGGACATGGCGCCGCCAGGCGCTGAACCGTCCACCACCTGCCGGGACCTCCTCGAACCGCTCAGGGTCAAGATCAGAGACCTTGGAGCCGTCATTGACCTGAACCTCCGCTGCATCATCCGGTGAGGGGTCGCTGACGGAAGGATCGGTGGGGCTCTGCCCGGTGCGGTGGAAGTTTGGCTGGTGGGGCCGCTGGCCGGGGGCCATCAGCGAGTGGCCTCCCCGGCAGACGCCTGGTCCGCCGCAGTGGCCAGGGCTTCCACAAGGCGCGGTCCGTGGACGGTGACGTCGCCGGCGCCAATGGTCAACATCAGATCGCCGGGCTGTGCTTGAGCCACCATCTGATCCATGGCCTGCTGGGCATCCTCCGCAGCCGTGACGTTCTCCCCCGCAGCATCCGTGATGAGTTCTGAGGTGACACCTGGCATGGGGTCCTCGCGTGCGGCAAAGATCGGCAGGACCCAAGCGTGGTCTGCCAGTTCCAGTGCCGCGGCGAACTCGGTGGCAAAGGCCTTGGTCCGGGAGAACAGGTGCGGTTGGAACATGGCCAACACACGGTGGCCTTCACCGGCCACGTTGCGCGCTGCGGTCAGGGCCGCTGCCACTTCCGTGGGGTGGTGGGCGTAGTCATCGAACACGCGCACTCCCCCGCCCTCGCCCTTCAGGTCGAACCGGCGAGCAGATCCATGGAAGCCCGTCAGCCCGCGCAGGGCGTCCTCAGCCGGAACTCCGGTGGCCAAGGCCACCGCAAAAGCAGCTGTGGCGTTCTGCACGTTGTGCATCCCCGGCACTGACAGCGTCAAACGGTGGCGGCGTGCATCTGCGCCTTCACCCACGACGAGTGCGGCGCTGGAGCCCAGACCGTGGGGGTCGACGTCGTGAATCTCAATGTCCGCCGTGGAATCGGTGCCGTAGGTCAGGACCCGGCCACCACGGTCACGGACCTTGCGCGCGAGGTCCCTGGAACCGGGGTCGTCCTGGCAGGCAACCAGCGTGCCGCCGTCGCGCAGCGTTGCGGCGAAGTCGTCAAAGGCCTGGAAGAAAGCTTCCACCGTGGGGTAATGGTCCAGGTGGTCCGGTTCAATGTTGGTCACCACCGCCACGCTGGGGGCGTATTTGAGAAAGGACCCGTCCGATTCATCGGCCTCGGCCACGAACCACTCACCGTGACCCAAGGCGGCATTGGCTCCCAGGTCCGCCACATGTGCACCAATGGCCCACGACGGTTGGCGCCCTGCGGCCTCCAGCATGACCGCAGTCATGGAGCTGGTGGTGGTCTTGCCGTGCGTGCCGGCCACGGCCACCACGTGGGAACCGTGCATGGAGACTGCCAGGGCGTCCGAACGATGCACCACCTGCAGTCCACGCTCACGTGCCGCCGCCAGTTCAGGGTTGGACTCACGAATGGCCGTGGAGATCACCACGGTGTCCACGTCCTGAACGTTTTCCGCCTTCTGCCCCACCGTCACCGTGGCACCTTGTTCCCGCAGTTGGGTGACGGCCGTGGAGTCTTGGGCATCGGATCCGTACACGGGCACACCGTGGGCCAGCAGCAGACGAGCGACGGCGGACATGCCCGCCCCGCCGATGCCGATCAGATGTGTTCTGCCCAAATCCTGTGGATTGGTGTTCACACCCACCACGGTGCGGGCAGAAACCTCACCGTTGTCATGTGCCGCCACGGCATCATTGGATGGTGTCTGAGCGCTCACGCCCGTGCCTCCTGCAAGATCAGCCCGGCCATGGTTTGCGCGGCGTCACGCACGCCCGCACCCTGGGCGGCTTGGGACATCACGCTCAGCTGCTGACTGTTGGTGATGAGGGGAAGAATGGTGGTTCGGACGTAATCCGGTGTGAACTGGGCGTCCTCCACCAAGTGTGCCGCACCGGATGCCACCAGCGCACGGGCATTCAAGGCCTGTTCACCGTTGCCGATGGGCAGGGGCACAAAAATGGCGGGCAGACCCACCGCGGCCACTTCCGAGACCGTGGCGGCACCGGAGCGAGCCACCAACAGATCCGCTGCGGCATAGACGTCCTCCATGCCGTTGACGTACTCCACCTGGCGGTAGCCATCAGCTTGGAGGAGTTCACCGGTTGAGGTCTTGACCTGCTTGCCCCGGCCGGTGATGTGCAGCAGTTGCACCCCAAGGACGCCAACATCACCGGCAACCTGCTCAATGGTCTTGTTCATGGACAGGGCACCGGAGGACCCACCGGTCACGATCAGCGTGGGTTTCTGCGGGTCCAGGCCCAGGTTCTCCCGCGCCGAACGCTGCTGAGCCGCTCGGTCAAGACCGGCGATTTCAGGCCGCATGGGCATGCCCACGGTGCGCGCTCCGGCCAACGGGGTGTCCGGGAAGGCGGTGGCCACCACCGCAGCCGAGCGGGCACCCACTCGATTGGCAATGCCGGGCCGAGCGTTGGCCTCGTGGATTACCACGGGGACACCTCGGCGCTTGGCTGCCAGATACATGGGGGTGCACACATAGCCACCGACCCCCACCACCACGTCAGCCTTGTGGCGGTCAATGATCTCTACGGCCTGCTTGATGGCATTGCGCAACTTCAGCGGCAGTTTGAGCAGATCCACTGACGGTTTGCGCGGCAGCGGCACCCGGTCAATGGTCTCCAGCGGAAGGCCGGCCTCCGGGACCAATCGGGTTTCCATACCTGAGGCGGTACCCACGGCGGTCACCTGTGCCTGGGGCTGAACCTCTGTGATGGCCCGTGCGATGGCCAACAGGGGGGAGATGTGACCGGCGGTTCCACCACCGGCGATCACCACAGAGATCGGCCGCTGGGCTGCGGTCTCCGTGTCAGCGGGATCCTGGGCGTTCATGACGTCCTCTCAGAACGGTGGCCGATGGGGTGCACGTTGTGTGGCAGCGCCTGTGCATTCTGCTGGCGGCCTTGACGGCTGAACGAGGAGAACAAGCCAGGCTGGCCCGGCATGCGGGTGAAGGACATGACCACTCCCACTGCGGCCAGACACATGAACAGGGAGGATCCACCGTAGCTGATGAACGGCAGGGGAACGCCGATCACAGGCAGGGCACCGGTCACCATTCCGATGTTCACGAAGGCCTGCCCGATCAACCACGCCAGGACGGCCCCGGTGGTGACACGCTCGAACGTGGAGGTGCTACGCAGCAGCACCCGGGCCATGGCCACAGCCATCACGGCGAACAACGCCAGGATGAACACGGTTCCGATCAGGCCCAGCTCTTCCCCGATGATGGAGAAGATGTAGTCGTTGTGGGCTTCCGGGACGTAGCTGTACTTGGACCGCGACTGACCCAGGCCAACCCCCCACCATCCACCGGTGGCCAGAGCGCCCAGGCCTTGCTGTGCCTGCCAACAGGACCCGGCGGCGTCGCAATTCCCCGTGATCCACCCGGTCACGCGATCCAAACGGTGCGGTGCTGTGATCACGGTCAGGGCACTGACCACCACCACCAGGATTGCCCCGGCGGTGAAGATCTTCAGAGGGGCTCCCGCCAAGAACAGCGCGGCCGCGTAGATGAAGGCGAAGATGATGGCGGTTCCGGCGTCCCCGCCCAGGCCCACGCCGATCAACGGGATCAGGAGGATGCCAACCGACGGCCAGACATAGGCCTTGGCACCGTGCAAGGCACCTGCGTGTTTGCCGAAGTACCACCCCAGCATCAGGGCGGTACCCAGCTTGGCGGCCTCAGAAGGCTGTGCGGTGAAACCACCGATCTGGATCCAGTTCTGGTTGCCGTTGATCTCGGTTCCCCAGATCAACACGGAGGCCAATCCGATGGCGGTGACCACAAAGGCCGGAACGGCCAGCTGGCGGTACACGTGGGAGGGCACCAGGGAGAGGATCACCATGGCCACAACACCCACGCCGCCAAAGATCGCCTGACGGGAGAAATAGAAGAAGGCGGACACGTTGGCGGAGATCGACTCCACCGCTGATGAGGAGAGCACCATCATGATGCCCACGGCGGAGAGCAGAATCGCGCTGGCCGCCAGTGCCCAGTAGGAATGAACCAGGGGGCCGTCATGCACCCAGGTCCAGACCTTGCGCAGAAAACCCTTGCCCGCACTCTGCAGATCAGAACCCACAGGTGCCGGAGCACCAGAATCGGCACGGCGCATGGCGCTGACCGTGCTGGCACCGGTGCGTCCCCTGGGGCTCATGACAAGCGCTCCACCACATCGGCCACGGACTGGGTGAAGGCATCTCCTCGGTGGGCGTAGTCCTTGAACTGGTCCATGGAAGCAGCAGCCGGGGCCAGCAGGACAGTGTCTCCGTCCTGAGCCACAGCCAGTGCGGCGTTCACGGCCAGGCGCATCACGGCGTCACCGTCCTCAGGTGCCGCAGACCCTGCGGAGTCCGTCTGCAGGGCCCCGATCACCGGGACATCGGGAGCGTGGCGAGTCAGCGCATCCACCAGATTGGCGTTGTCCGTACCGATCAGCACCACGGCCCGGAGGCGGTGAGCGTGTTGTGCCACAAGATCGTGACTGTCCGTGCCCTTGGCCAGACCACCGGCAATCCACACCACCGGGTCAAAGGCAGACATTGAAGCGTTGGCCGCGTGCGGGTTGGTGGCCTTGGAATCATTGATCCACACCACGCCGTGGGTCTTGGCCACCGGCTGAATGCGATGCGCCCCGGGCTCAAAGGACCGCAGACCGTGCCCAACGTCCTCGGCACTGACCCCTGCCGCACGCGCTAGGGCGGCTGCCGCCAGGGCATTGGCCACACCGTGGACCGTTGGCACAGGCTTCAGATCAGTGACCGATGCCAGTTCGAAAGCATGGTTGCGGCGGTCGTCCAGGAACGCACGATCCACCAGGAGGTCGTCCACCACACCCAACATGGAGGGCTCCGGGTGGCCTGCGGTGAAGCCGATGGCACGGCAGCCTTCCACCACATCGGCTTCCTCCACCATGTGCAGGGTGCGCTGATCCGCCACGTTGTAGACGGCTGCCACCTGGCAATTCTGGTAGACCCGCGCCTTGTCCGCCATGTATTCGTGGAAGCCGCCGTGCCAGTCCACGTGATCCTCCGCCACGTTCAGACACACGGCCGCCAACGGGGAGAGCGAATACTGCCAGTGCAGTTGGAAGCTGGAGAGTTCCACGGCCAGGACGTCGTACTCCACGGGATCCCGCAGTGCATCCAGGATGGGGGTGCCCACGTTGCCCACGGCAATGGCCTTGAGTCCGCCTGCCTGGAGCATGGTTTCGGTCATCTGCACCGTGGTGGTCTTGCCGTTGGTTCCGGTGATGCACACCCAGTCGGCGGTCTTGCGCCCGGCCCGTTGACGAATCCGCCACGCCAGTTCCACCTCGCCCCAGATCTGCACCCCGCGCTGACGGGCATCCGCCAACAGAGCCTGGTCCGGACGCAGTCCAGGAGATGTCACCACCAGCTCAGCGGGATCGCCGTTGACTTTCGGCACCTGGGTCATGGCTGCAGGCCCCAGAAGCACCTCCGTTGCCCCCACGATCTTCAGGGTTTCGGCCTTGGCCTGCGTTTCCTGGGTGTCCTTGCCGTCCACGACGACGACGTTCGCGCCGAGTTCGATCAGCGTGTCCGCGGCGGCGAAACCCGAGACACCGATCCCCACCACCAGCACGCGCAGACCTGCCCAGTTGGCATCCCAACTGGTCAGCTCTTCAAGCCTGGCGTTGCCGAGCACGGGGTTTGCGTTGGTGGATTCAATCACCGGAAAGTTCCTCCGTTGGAGATCAGCCATTCGCCGTAGAAGACGGCCAGTGCCACGGCCACGAACAGGCCGGCGATGATCCAGAAGCGAACCACCACGGTCACTTCCTGCCAGCCCTTAAGTTCAAAGTGGTGTTGCAACGGGGCCATCTTGAAGATTCGCTTGCCGCCGGAGATCTTGAACCACCCGACCTGCAGGATCACTGAGATGGTGATGAGCACGAACAGTCCGGCGATCAGCACCAACAGCAGCTCGGTGCGGCTCAGCACGGCAAAGGCCGCCAGGGCACCACCCAGGCCCAAGGAACCGGTGTCCCCCATGAAGATCTTGGCCGGGGAGGTGTTCCACCACAGGAATCCGATCAGGGCACCGATCAGGGCGGCGGCCAGAACGGCAAGGTCGGATGGGTCGCGCACGGTGTAGCACAGGCCCGTGCCTGCGGTGGGGCTGTTGTCCCAGCACAGGTGATCTGTCTGCCACATGCTGATGAGCATGTAGCCGGAGAACACCAGGATGGCAGCACCCGTGGCCAACCCGTCCAGTCCGTCCGTGAGGTTCACGGCATTGGTGGTGGCCGTGGCGATCAGGTTGACCCAGACCACGAAGAGGACCAGCCCCAGCAGCACCAGGATGACGGTGCGCTCAGAGGTCAGTGCCTCAATCAGTCCCCCGTGGAACTGTCCGAAGCCCATGTCCAGTGCCGGGATGTCCCGGGTGAAAGAAACCATGGTGGAACCAGGCGTTTGGCCGTTGCGGTCCGGGAACAGCAAGGCCAGAACACCGAACAGTGAGCCGATCAGGCCCTGCAGGAGGATCTTGCCCTTGGGGGTCAGGCCCAGGTTCTGCTTCTTGGTGATCTTGGTGAAGTCATCGATGGCCCCCACAAAGCCCATGCCCAGCATCAGGAACAGTGCCAGGGCTCCGGAAATGGTGGGCCCGGTCCACTGACCCGTGATCAGTCCAACGCCCAGGTGGGAGATCAGGTAGGCAACGGTGGCAGCACCCAGGATGGCCACACCACCCATGGTGGGCGTACCACGCTTGGTCTGGTGGCTGGATGGCCCGTCCTCGCGGATGAACTGACCGTAGCCCTGCCGGGCCAGGAACTTGATGAAGGCAGGGGTGCCGAAGATGGAGAGAACCAGGCCCAGGAAGCCTGCAACAACAATCTGAATCACGCGCGCTCCCCCTGGATCCCGCTCGGCTCCGTGGTCTCGGCATTCACAAAGTCACCGGCAGACAACCAGTGGTCACCTGCTGCCGGGGCATCGTTGGCAGCTGCAGGGGCACGTTGCCCGTCAACCGTTGCCGCAGCGACTTTGTCCCCCAGGACCTTCATGCCCGCAGCGTTGGAGGACTTGAACAACACGATGTCCCCCGGTGCCAGCTCACGGGCCAACAGCTCTTCTGCGGTGTCTGCATCCTCGACCCATGTGGCCTCGTTGCCCCAGGAGCCTTCCAGATGCGCTGCGTTGTACATGGGGCGTGCGGTCTCCCCCACTGCCACCAGTTTGGAGATGTTCATCCGCACCACCTGGCGGCCGATGGAATCGTGCTCCTGGACGGAGAGATCACCGAGTTCCAGCATGCCGCCCAACACGGCCCAGGTGCGCCGCGCAGGGCGCTGCCCGCTGGGACGTCCCAGGGCAGCCAGGGTCTGCAGAGCAGCTCGCATGGACTGCGGGTTGGCGTTGTAGGCATCGTTGATCACGGTCACGCCGTCGGCACGTTCGGTTCGCTCCATGCGCCACCGGCTTCCGGCCGCCTGGTTCTGCAGCACGGATGCGATCTGGGCTGCAGGCACCCCGGAGACGTACGCTGCAGTGGCTGCGGCCAGGATGTTGCTGACGTGGTGGGCACCGATCAGCCCGGAGACCACACGATGTTCCGACCCGTCAGGGAAGTGCAATGTCAAGGTGGGGTGGCCGTCGTCGTCAGTGGTGACCTCCGTGGCCCAGACCCGCTGTGCCTGGGGAGGCAGGGTGCTGGTGTCCGTGTCTGAGCTGAAGAACACCACGGGCGCCTGAGTCCGCGAGTGCATGGTGCGAACCCGGGGATCATCCTGGTTGATCACGGCAACGCCGTCAGTTCCCAGTGTCTCCACCAGCTCGCCCTTGGCGATCGCAATGTTTTCCACTCCGCCGAATTCCCCGGCATGGGCGGTGCCCACGCACAGCACCACCCCGACGTCCGGGTGGACCATGTTGCACAGGTACTCGATGTTGCCGATGTGGGTGGCGCCCATCTCCACCACCAGGTAGCGGGTCTGCGGGGTGGCTGTGAACACCGTCAGTGGTACGCCTACCTCCCCGTTGTAGGAGCCCTGGGGCGCCACGGTGGGTCCCACCGACTCGAAGATGGCGCGCAACAGGTCCTTGGTGGTGGTTTTGCCCACGGAACCGGTGATCCCCACCACCTTCACGCCGTCAGCTCCGGTGCCGTGCAGTTCACGCAGGTGGGCCACCACCCAGGCAGCCAGCGCGCCCATGGCCTCCACCACGTCATCCACCTGCACGGACGGGTAGACCGCCCCGGTTTCATCCGGGACCGGGCGTTGCACCAGTGCCAGGTCGGCCCCGGCCGCAAAGGCGGTGCCCACGAACTCGTGACCGTCCGTGACCTCACCGGGTTTGGCCACGAACAGCGTACCGGCGGTTGCCTCCCGGGAGTCCGTGGTCACGTGCTGGATCACAAGGGCTGGTGCCGAGTCCTGCAGACCCAACACGGTGCCGCCCGTGATCTGAGCGATCTGGTGTGCATCCAGTGCGATCACTTGGTTTCACCCCAGCCTTCCTGAGTGCTGTGGCGCATCTCATCCAAAGCCGCGCGGAGCTCCGCACGGTCATCCAGCGGGTGGTCCACCCCCGCAATCTCCTGAACTGTTTCGTGACCGCGTCCAGCCACGATCACTGAATCATTGCGTCCGGCCATGCGCACCGCAGAGTGAATGGCCACTGACCGAGGGGCGATCTGGTGGATCTCCGTGGCACGGGCGCCGCCGGCCTCGATCAGCGCCTGAGCACCGGCCATCACTTCCTCACGGATGGTGGAGGGATCTTCCCCGTGGGGGTCGTCGTCGCTGACGATCACCACATCCGCCTCCCGTGCGGCGATCTCCCCCATTAGGGGACGCTTGGTCTTGTCCCGCTCACCGGTTGCGCCGAAGACCAGGATCACTCGTCCATCGCCTTCCGGCGGATCCACAGCAGCCAGTGCCCGGGCCAGAGCATCGGGGTTGTGTGCAAAATCGACGACGGCCGTGGGTTGCGTACCGATCAACTGCATGCGTCCAGGCACATCCGTGGTCAGGGGATCGTGCTGATCCAGAGCCCGCTGCAGGTCCTCCAACGCCACGCCCGAACTGAGCACCATGAGTGTTGCCAAGGCGGCGTTGGCCACGTTGAAGACACCGGGCAAACCGGTGCTCACCCGCAGGCTGCGGCCGTCGCGGTGGACGAGCTCAAAAGCGTGGCCGATGCCGCGCCGGGTCAAGGAATGCAGCGTCCAATCCGCTCCGCGGCGCTCCGGCCCGGACTCACGGTCACCCACCACACCACCGCGCATGGCGAAAACATCCACGTTGTCAGCACCCAGTTGCGCGCGTGCGTGGCGGGCCATGGCGATGCCCCAGGCGTCGTCGTCGTCGGCCACCACCACAACAGCGCGTTCCGTGCGCTCAGGGGTGAACAGCTGCGCCTTGACGTCAAAGTAGGCCTGCATGGTCCCGTGCAGGTCCAGGTGGTCCTGGGTGAGGTTGGTGAATCCCGCCACCCCGTAGCGGATGCCGTCCACGCGGTGGAACTCAATGGCGTGGGAGGAGACCTCCATGGAAGCCGCAGTCATCCCCGACTCGCGCATCACGGAGAGCAACGAGTGCACCGTGGGGGCCTCAGGGGTGGTCAGTTTGGAGGGGATGCGCTGGTCACCGGCCAGGATCTCGATGGTGCCGATCAGGCCCGTGGTCTCCCCCAGGGCCCGTAGGATCGAGTTCACAAAGTAGGTGGTGGTGGTCTTCCCGTTGGTCCCGGTCACGGCGAACAGGGACAAGCCGCTGCCATCGGCCGGCTGGGAGGCGTACACGCGGGCGGCCACGGAGCCCACCGCAGCGCGGGCATCTGCTGCCACCACAACGGGCACCGTCACGGGTGTTTCCGATGCCCGGAGCAGGTCGGCACCTGTCGAATCGGTCAGCACGGCGGCTGCACCGGCATCCAAGGCGGCAGCGGCAAAGGAAGCGCCGTGGAAGCGGGCACCAGGCAGTGCGGCGTAGAGATCACCCGGACGGATGGCCCGGGAATCGAGGCTCACGCCCGTGACCTCAACACCACCGGGATCCGTGGAGTCCGCCAGCTGAAGCAGTTGCCCGCCAATCGCCGAGGCCAATGACCCCACGCTGACCGCGGACACCCCACCAGGGCGCAGCAATGCTGCATCCGTGGTGATCGCCTGCGCGTTCTCCATGTTCTCCACGTTGTCCTTCCTGTGCTGCGTCGGTCTGCACCGACCATCCCCGTGCACCTGAACCGACAACACGGGACGGACCCGGTCGCATCTTCCCCCGACCACGCGCGTGCGTGCGGCCTGAACGGTGGGGAGGACCCGTCCCGGATTCCTGCCGAGTCTAGCGACCCGGCGCTATTTGCCCGCGCACAACAGTGCGTGGCCTGTCTTTCCATCTTGCGGCACACCACCCGGTGTGCACGGCTCATACTGGGGCGTTGCACCCAGTGAGAGCGTGGTTCACGGGTATTCAGTCACGGTTTTCATCATTGCGGTCCGCATCCTTGCCAAAAAACTTGTCCAAGGCCACAGGCTCGGTGGTGGACGGGCTCACACCGTAGTGCTTGAGCACATCCCCCATGATCCGGCTGAAAACACCCGATGCACCAATGGTCCGCACATCACCCTTGGGGCGCTGCAGTGTCACCGCCACCACGTACTGAGGATCCTCCATGGGCGCCATGCCCACGAACGACGTGGTGTAACCGTCGTAGCCACCCTGATCGCCTGGAGCCTCCGCCGTGCCGGATTTCCCACCCACGCGGTAGCCCTCCACGGCAGCATCCGGGGCACCACCCACGGTGACCACGGTTTCCATGATCTCCAGCACCTGTGCGGCGGTTTCGCCGCTGATCACCCGACGCGGCTCCGGGGTGGGTGCCTGGGTGGTGTTGCCGGTCGCATCCGTGGTGGAGAGCACCACACGGGGTTCCACCAGGACGCCGTCATTGGCCACCGTCTGGTAGATGGTGGCGGTGCGTAACGGGGACTGGGAGAGCCCCTGGCCGAACAGCACGGTGTACTGCTGGCGGGTGTCCCAGGCGGTCCAATCGGCCAGCAGACCCATGGTCTCACCGGGGATCTCGATCCCGGTCAGATCCCCGATCCCAAAGTTCTTCAGCCATGTGTGGCGTTGTTCGGGGCTGAGTCGGCTGCCCACCTCAACGGTGCCGGTGTTCATGGAATCCGCCACGATTCCCGCGAAGGTGCGGTCCTCGGCGCCGTGATTGAAGGAGTCCGTGAAAGTTTGACCGTCAATGGTCAGCTCGGCCGGAACCGGAACCTCACTGAGAGGTTCAGCCTTTCCTTCTTCAATGGCTGCCGAAGCCGTCAGGGTCTTCTCCGTGGAGCCTGGCTCCACTGCGGCCGCCACGGCGCGTGGCGAGTAGTCGCCCTCATTCTCTGTCCGGCCCGGTTCATTGGGGTCCACCATGGTGGAATCCGCAAGCGCCAGCACCTGGCCGTCGGAGACCCGCAGCACGACGGCGGTGCCCCACTCCGCATCGAGCTCCTTGACGCGGGCGGCCACGGCTTCCTGGGCGTAGTACTGGACATCACGGTCGATGGTCAGTTGCACACTGCCGCCATCCACCGCACTGACCTCGTCCTGCGGTGCAACCGGGATCCGCACCCCGTCAGCACTGATCTCAAAGGTGCGGCTGCCGTCCTCACCGCTGAGAACGTCGTTCTGGGAGAGTTCAATGCCTGCCAGAGCATCTCCGTCACCGCCCATGAAACCCACCACGGACCCACCCAGCTGACCGTTGGGGTAGCTGCGTTGGGACACGGGCTCAGCCGTGACGTAGCCCAACTGAAGTTCCCGCACCGCATTCCACTGCTCCGGTGTGGCCGATCGGAAGAGGTACTGGAAGTTGGCATCACCATCCAAGGCGTCACGGACGTCGTCGTCGGAGATGTGGAGGATGTCCGCCAAATTCTGGATGGTCTCCAACACGGACACAGTCCGGGTGGTTCCATCCGGGTTGCGCATGATGATGTCCTGCACCAAGGTCTGGTCCACGGCGATGTCGTAGCGCTGGATGCTGCGGGCCATCACCGCCCCGGTCCGGTCCACGATCTCACCGCGCAACGCAGGCAGACGTTCCTGGCGCAGACGAGCATTCTCTGCGGAGGCCGCACGCCCGCTCAGGTCAAAACCCTGGACCCACACCAGGCGCAAAGCCAACAGCACCAGGGCGAACAGGCCGATGGCCAAACCGATGAACTCACGCCGACTTGCGGGGCGCTGCATGCCCAGTTGGGGGTCGTCAGTGGCATCCGGGTGTTCGGAGGACGAGCTCACTGGCCACCTCCGTTACCCTGCTGGGCTGTTGCGGAATCGGCCCCGCCCGCTGCGGGGTCAGGGCCGTCTTGCTCCACTGCCGCGTCAGCGCCGGCACCTGCTGCATCCGCATCGGCAGGTGTCCCGGTGGGGGCTGCGGTGGGCGAAGGTGAGGGGGTGGCATCGGCAGGCTGGCGCTGCTGGGGCGCGGGCAGGCTGCCCCCGTGCAGGTTCACACCCAGTTCAGCCTCGTTGGCGGCCTGTAGCTGGTCCTGAGCCTGAGACTCGCTCTCGGGCAGGGCGTCACGGCGCTCCCGTGCCAATGACGCCGCACGGTCTGCTGCCGCGGAGCCCCTCTGGACGGGTTGGGCCACCAGGATCTCCGCATCCTCCGCCGCAGGAGCGGGCTGGGGATTGCCGGAGACCTCCTGGGCGTCCAGATCGATCAGGCCTTCCGAGGTGGTGGAGACCATGCCCTCGTTGGTGGCGGCCATGGCCACGTTCTGTGGAGCCTGATAGAACTCCAGGTCTTGGGTCAGTGCCTCTGACTCCTGTGCCAGGGCACGCTCCTGCGCACGCATCTCCACCAGCCGGTACTGACCGTCACTGATCTTGATGTTCAGGAACAAGATCCCAGCCAAGGTGGCCATGACTGCAAGGACCGCCACCGCCAGGGGCAGGAGTGCGGACCAACGCCGTCGAACAGCGGGGGGAGCACCGGATCCTGCGGCTTGTGCGGTACCCGCTGACACACTGGAGCCGGACGGCTGTCGCCGCGTCGTCAGCGCCAAGTGCTGAGGCATCTTGATCCGTCCGCGCAGACGGCCCTTTCCTCCCCGGGGGTTCTCACCTGATCCGGTCATGCCACATTCCCACTTCTGATGCGTTCGGCCGCCCGCAACCGCGCGGACGCGGCGCGCGGATTGGCAGCAATTTCTTCCTCGGTGGGGGTGTGCGTGCCCCGTGTGAGGACCTTGAAGGTCGGCTTGTGCTCCTCCAACTCCACCGGCAGACCCTTGGGCGCTGTGGAGACGGAACGAGCAGCTAAGACCTGTTTAACGATTTTGTCTTCCAGGGAGTGGTAGCTCATGGCAACGACTCGCCCGTTCATGCTGAGAACATCCAGGGCACGCGGGACCGCGCGACGCAAGACCTCGAGTTCCTGGTTGACCTCGATGCGCAGCGCCTGAAACGTCTGCTTGGCCGGGTGGCCCTTCTTGCGCTGCACTGCAACGGGGACCGCACCACGCACGATCTCCACGAGTTCACCGGTGGTGGCCAATTCCTGTGACGTACGGGTCTTGACGATGGCTCGGGCAATCCGGTCTGCAAAGCGTTCCTCTCCCCAGTCGCGCAGGATTCGGCGCAAATCATCCTCCGAGTAGGTGTTCACGATCTCCTGGGCGGTGAACTCGGAGGTCGAATCCATGCGCATGTCCAAGGGCGCGTCATAGGAGTAGGCGAATCCACGCTCGCGTTCATCCAGCTGCATGGACGAGACGCCCAGGTCGAACAGAATGGCGTCGGCACGGTGGAAGCCGGCCTGTTCCAGGGCCTCCGGGATGTGATCGTAGGTGGCGTGTACGGGGTGGAATCGCTCACCGAATGGTGCCAGCCGGGCGCTGGCCAATTCCAAGGCGGTGGGGTCACGGTCCACACCCACCAGGTGCAGCGTGGGGAACCGTGTCAGCAGCGCTTCTGAGTGACCCCCCATGCCCAGGGTGGCGTCCACGGCCACCGAATGGTCCCGATCCAGGCCAGGTGCCATGAGGTCCAGGCATTGGTCCAACAGGACGGGGACGTGCCGCTGAGAGGTGGGGCGCGGTACATCCGACATGGCTGCTCCTCATCACGGCCACGATCAGGTGGCCATCAACGATTCAGGGGTGCACGCGCCGTCGCATGCGGTGTTTTCGGTGCATCAGCTTACTGGCGGCAGGGTCCGAACAGACGGACACCGCACCGTGAGCTACGTGACCAGAACCCCGCCCGCTGGCCGTCCCTCGAATCCGGCCTGGCTCAGGGGAAGTTGAGTCAGGACGGTGACGGCAGTGCGGGTGGAGATCTCGCCGCGGAGATCCCGGTGCGGTGTGCAACCGCTCATGGACAACTATTCGGTTTCAGCCGGTGTGCTCAGAAGAGCCCCGGGATGACCTCGTCCTCAGTGGCCGAGAACGCCGACTCCTGTTCCGCTAGGTAGGACTCCCATGCCTGGGCGTCCCAGATCTCAGCACGGGAGCCGGCGCCTACAACCGCCAACTCACGATCCAGACCTGCGTACTGACGAAGCGGAGTGGGAATGGTCACCCGGCCCTGCTTGTCCGGCACCTCATCCGAGGCACCTGAGAGAAAAACGCGGATGTAGTCACGGGCCTGTTTGGACGACAACGGCGCCGCCCGCATCTGCTCGTGAACCTTCTCGAACTCAGAAGCGCTGAACACGTAGATGCAGCGTTCCTGACCGCGAGTGAGGACCAGACCTTCGGCAAGTTCATCGCGAAACTTGGCCGGAAGGATCAGGCGCCCCTTCTCATCGAGCCGGGGTGAGTACGTCCCGAGGAACATGCTCACCACCTTGGTTCTTGAAGGGTTCCTCCTACTTCTCTCTCTACTCCCCCACTTTACTCCACTTTCCTCCCCGGTCAACCAACATCCGCGTCAACGTGGGCAAACGTGACGCAGGATCGACGATCAGTGGTGCGTGAACCACTCTTCCCAGCAGGGCATCTGTGCATGTCAGAGCATCTGGGGCCACGAACGGGTGCCCAGTGGAGGGATGTGGGGAGGGGATGTGGAGCAACGTGGAGGGAGCACCTGGTGGCGATGCACAACCGGCGGCGCCTGAACGGTGCGCAGCGGCACCGCCCGATGGCTCGCGCTTCGATGCCGTGCCTCGATCAAGCCGCTGCCACTTTGGTACGCCATCAGTTGCTCATGGCGTACCAAAGTGGCACCCGCTTGGCGCGCGTGGCATCGGGTGGGGTGGCTCAGGTGGCGGGGTGGATCAGGTGCGCAAGTCATGCCCCGGTGCGCAGTGAATGACTGGGCTGGGCACGCCAATGGCCGACCGGACGCGCCCGACCCGCCCCCACATTTCTGCCGCTAACCCCACATTTCTGCCGCTGACTCTCTGTTGTGGAGTCGCCTGGGCATGGCAAAGGCCCCGAACCACCAGGGTTCGGGGCCTCAAACCGAATGGGTCAGGGGCGGGTCACTGGCCGCTGGAGCGGCGCTCGTCCCACTTGTTCTCCAAATTGCGCATGAATCCCGACGACGACTTGGCCGCCTTGGGTGCCGGGCCCCGGCTGGGCTGGGGATCGGCGTCTGCTGCAGCCTTGGGCTTGCCGGCACCGCGGGTGCTGGCCCAGTAGACACCCAGGGACATGATCAAAAAGCCCAGGACGCCAACCACGATCTGGTTGAGCATGACACCACCGATGACCACGACCAGTCCCACAACGGCGATCACCGCACCCAGCACAATGGCACGGGTGGAGAACGTGGGGCGGACGGGCCGGGTTTCCATGGTGCTGGCGAACTGGGGGTCGTCAGCATTCAACTGCTGTTCCAATTGCGCCAACAGCTGTTGCTCTCGCTCAGACAGAGCCACGACGTCCCTCCTCAAAGGCGATGATCAGGATCGATGGGCAGGGGCCAAGGGCAACGTTGCACACCGTCTTTTGAACAAGCCTACCCTCCATGTCCACCCCTGGGTACGCCTGGTTCTGGTCTGTTCCGCGACCCAGGCTCCCAGTTGCCTTGTGGATCGCCTCCGCCCGCAGCACCGGGGCGCAGGTTCTGCTCACCTTCACGCCGGTGCCCCGTCCCGCGGTGGCCGAGCATGGAGGCCGGTCCGAGTCCGACATCGCCAAAGCGCCTGCGTGCACGATCCATGGCGGATTCCACGGCGGCCCAGTCCTCCTCCCTGCCGTCCAGGCTCAGTTGCATGGCGGTGTCACCTGATTCCAGATGTTCAGCACGCACCCCGATCAGGCGCACCGGTGCGGGCAACGGCGTCTCCTGTTTGAGCAGGTCCAGGGCATGGGTGTAGAGGTCGTGCCCCGAGGAAAACGGCTGTGGCACGGTGCGCGAGCGCGAGATGGTGGTGAAATCCGCCCAGCGCAGTTTGAGTCCCACACGTTTGGCCCGCAGTCCGTTGGAACGCAGACGAGCGGCTGTGCGGTGGGACAGGCTCAACAGTTCCCGCCTGATCCTTCCAACGTCCGTGACGTCTTCCTCGAACGTGCCCTCAGCCCCCAGACTCTTCTCCTCCCGCACCGGGGTGACCGCGCGAGGATCGTGGCCGTTGGCCAACGCGTGGAGATGGGCGCCGGCGGCCGGGCCCACAAGTCGTGCCAATGATGCCGGTGTCTGGGCGGCCAAGTCCCCCACATGCCGCAGCCCGGCGGCCTGCAAAGTCTGGGCGGTCTTGGCACCAACCCCCCACAGTGCGCCCACGGGCAACTCCGCCAGAAAGGCCACCGTGTCTCGATGGTTCACCAAAAGCAGACCGTCAGGTTTGGCGCGGGTGGAGGCGATCTTGGCAATGGTCTTGGTGGCACCGATCCCCACAGAAGCGGTCAATCCAGTGGCCTCCCGGATCCGCACCCGCAGCCGCCGCGCGATCTCCAAGGGTGAACCCAGCCGACGGATGGCACCGGAGACATCCAGAAAGGCCTCATCCACACTGATCTGCTCCACACGGTCGGTGACCTCATGAAAGATCCTCATGATGGCCGCCGAATACTTGGGATACACCTTGTAGTGCGGGGTCAGAACCGTTCCCTGGGGGCACATGGCCCGGGCCCGTGCCAACGGCATCCCGGAACGAATACCAAAGGCTCGCGCCTCATAGGAAGCCGAGAGCACCACGGATCGGTTGGACTGTGCGGCCACAATCACCGGGCGCCCCACCAGCTCGGGGCGTTCCAACAACTCCACGGCCACAAAGAACATGTCCATGTCCACATGGAGGATCGCTGTGCGCCGGAGTTCGGCGACGTCGTCGTCCTGAGGCACAACCACTCCTTCCTGGTGAACCGGAACCCGGTACTGGGTTGCACTGACGACCGGGTTGCGCTGACTACCGGGCTGCACCGGCCCGGCGCAGGCTCGTCTACGCTGATGGAGGTGCCGTGACGCGCCTGCCATGCCACACCGTTTGACCGGGAGCCTTACGTGCCAACACCCAGCATCCCATCCGCCTCGGACAGCACAGCTGCGTTGCAGGATCAGATCACCGCAGAGACCAGTACTTTCCTTGAGGGCGTTGAACACGAACTGACACAATGGTTCGGTCAGCAGACCCAGGTTGCCCTGGGGATCGACGACGCCGCCGGTGAGTTGGTTCAGGCCATTGCCGATCTGTCCACGGGCGGCAAACGGATGCGGGCCCAACTCCTGTACTGGGGATGGCGTTCGGCAGGTGGTCAGACCGACTCCCCCATCCCGATTCAGGCGGCAGCGGGGCTGGAACTTTTCCAAACGGCGGCTTTGATTCACGACGACGTCATTGACCGCTCTGACACCCGACGCTCCATGCCCAGCGTGCACAAGCGCCTGGAGCACCTCCACGTGAACCGCAGCTGGGATCAGGAACCCGCCCATTTTGGGGTGTCCTCCGCCATCCTGATTGGCGATCTGGCCCTGACCTGGTCTGAGCAATTGTTCGGACAAGCCCTGGCGGCAGCAGGCCATCCAGCAGAAGCCGCTCAGGGTTTCAATCTGATGCGTACGGAAGTGATGATCGGGCAGTATCTGGACATCCATGCGGAAGTGGCCGCAGGCGATGTCCCCTCCGAGCGAGCCCACCGGCGTGCGGTGGACATACTGCGGTACAAATCCGCCAAGTACTCAGCCGAACACCCCGTTGCATTGGGGGCGCTGCTGGCGGGGAGAACCGAAGCTCAGATCGCAGGGCATCGGAAGTTCGCCTTGGCCCTGGGCGAGGCTTTCCAGATCCGGGACGACATTCTGGGCATCTACGGAGATCCCCAGACCACGGGCAAGCCCGCAGGCGATGACCTCCGCGAAGGCAAACGCACCGTGGTCATCGCCAAGCACCTTGAGCACGCCACGGAAGATCAAGCAGCCGCCGTGACCCGGGTACTGGGCCGCTCCGAGAGCACCGCGGAGGACATCATGACCGCACGCCAGGCGATCCAGGCCAGTGGTGCCCTGGAACAGGTGGAGGAATCCGTGGACCTCCTCACCGCGGCGGCAAAAGCCGGGATCAACAGCCTGCAGGTGGAACCCGTGGTGGCCGCAGCCTTCCACCGCATCCTGCAATCGGCGGTGCGCCGCGAGCGCTGATCAGCGTTGCAAGCGACCGTTTCGCGGCCGACTTTCTCGCGGCGGACTGTTCCGCCGCTGACCATTTCACCGCTGAAGCGGTGGTTCACCACCCCATGGACTGGGCTCGACGCCGAATCTCCGTCTTGCGACCTGCATGGAGGAAGTCCACGGGACGTCCGGGAAGGGACTCGTCCGGGGTCAGCAACCAGATGGCAGCTTCCACGTCTGTGAAGCCGGCATCTCGCAGGACGGAGACGGTGCCCTGCAACGAATCCAAGGGCTTGCCGTCGGTGGTGAACTCCACGGGGATCCGCCGCACACCGTCAGCGGGGTCGCGGAAGGCGAGCACGGCGCCGTCGTCCACCAATCCATGCACGCGAGTGACGATCACGTCCATGGCCTCAGCAATGTCAGGGATGGTGGTCCACCCCTGAACCAGCTGTGCCAGCGGGGCGAACTGTTCGGGTGTGGGATCTTCTTCACGATGAGTGGACTTGTTCACGGCACCAGGGTGCCATGCGGTGCGTCCAGGGCACAGTCTGGCGCGCTGTGACCACAGTGGGAGTGACCGCGATGTGCGTTGGAACCGTGATGTGGTGAGACTCGCGCGCCCCCTTGCTGTGCGCCGGCGGATGAGCCGGGTAGCGTCTGGGGCGCGGCCGTTACTTCCCCACAGTCGTCACCCCAGTCCTTGAGGTCTCTCATGCACCACACTCCTGAGGACCAGGATTCGCAGCGCGCTGACAAGCACCCGAATTCTGGTACCCGCCCGCATTTTCGCCTGGCAACCCGGGCAGCAACCGCAGCAGCCGCATTGGCGGCGTTGGGTGTTACGGGCGCTGCAGCAGCACACGCCACCCCGGATGACCACCAGCCCACGCCCGCCCAGGACGAATCACGCCCCGAAGGACCCGTCCGCACCGTGATGCCCGGGGATTCGCTGTGGTCGGTTGCCACCGCCAATGGCATCTCCGTGGAGGAGCTGATGGAGTTCAACGATCTCCACGGTGACGCCGCGTTGAAGCCCGGCCAGCACTTACGCCTCAGCGCCCCGGCAGGGGCGGATGCCCCCCGAAAAGCGGTGGATGCCGCAGCGGTCGCCGAGCCTGCAGAACCAGCAGACAACACCCAGACGGAAGCGCCGGCCACCACGGAGCACACGGTGGTCCGCGGTGATTCCTTGTGGGAACTGGCCCGCACGCATGACGTCACGGTGGCTGAGATCATCGAGGCCAATGACCTCGATGTGGCCCGTGCCCTGAATACCGGGCACGTACTGACGATTCCCGCCGCAGACGCCGGCCCTCAGGCCCCTGCGGCCTCCGAGCCGGGGCAACCCTCCGAGCAGTCTGGCCCCACACCGCAGGCTGTCACCAACAATTTCCCCGGACATGACTACGACGACGACACCGTGGCCGCCGCCAATGAGTCCCACGCCGCGCTGGCACAACGGCCCCAGGTCTCTGCCCAGGACCTGAAGTCCATGGTGCGCAGCACCGCTGAAGACATGGGTGTGGACCCAGCCCTGGCATTGGCGCATGCCGAGCAGGAATCCGGGTTCAACCACCAGGTGATCTCCCCTGCCAATGCCATCGGCACCATGCAGGTGATCCCCGCAGCAGGCGAATGGGCAGAACTGCTGGTGGGCCGGGAACTGGATCTGTTGGATCCACAGGACAACGTGACCGCCGGGGTGGCCATCATTCGCGCCAACACGCAGCGCGCGGATAATGACGACCAGGCCATTGCCGCCTATTACCAAGGCCTTCACGGCGTCCAGGAATACGGCATGTTCGATGACACCAAGCGTTACGTGTCCCAGGTGAAGGCCAAGCTCAACGCCTGGAGCTGACCACCGTGAAGGCCAGAAGTTCTGCTTCCAAGCATTGGCTCAGAACCCTGGCCTAGTGTTGTCTTGTGCAAAGAGCTCAAGAAGATCACCTGACCGGCACCGTCCTGGAGTCGCGCTACACGGTGGGCCCACGTATGGCCCGCGGTGGCACCGGGGGTGTCTACCGGGCGGTGGATCAGCGCTTGGATCGCACGGTGGCCGTCAAGATCATGCACCCACACCTGACGGAGGACCCTGCCTTCGTGGGCAGATTTGCACGGGAGGCACGTGCTGCTGCCCAGCTGTCCCACCCTCACGTGGTGGCGGTCCTGGACCAAGGTGAAACCCCCGATGGCCTGGTTTACCTGGTCATGGAATACGTGGAGGGCGGCACCCTGCGGGACGTGCTCCACCGCAAGGGCTTCCTGACCCCCAGCCAGGCCTTCAGCATCTTGGCTCAGATGCTGGACGGGCTGGCCAGCGCGCACCGTGCAGGACTGGTTCACCGGGACATCAAACCGGAGAACGTCCTCATGCGCACGGACGGAACCGTCAAGGTGGCCGACTTTGGTCTGAGCCGTGGGGCCGATCAGCACACCACCACCGGGGCAGTGTTGGGCACCGTGGCCTACGCTGCACCGGAGTTGGTGTTGGAGAAGCCCGTGGGAACCCGTGCGGACGTCTACTCGGTGGGCATTTTGGCGTGGGAAATGTTG
Source organism: Kocuria sp. ZOR0020 (assembly GCF_000800955.1). Taxonomy (NCBI): domain Bacteria; kingdom Bacillati; phylum Actinomycetota; class Actinomycetes; order Micrococcales; family Micrococcaceae; genus Kocuria; species Kocuria sp. ZOR0020. The sequence goes on along the minus strand of NZ_JROX01000087.1, from coordinate 8,966 downwards.
GCAGGGCGCCGCCCGTTCGAGGGCGGGCCGTTGAGCCTGGCCCGTGCCCACGCGGAACAGGCCGTCCCCGCCTTGGAGAAGACAGTGGACGGGATCGATCCGCTGATCGCCCAGATGCTGGCCCGCTGGACGGCCAAGGAAGAAGACCAACGGCCTGCAGATGCCAGTCACCTGGTCCAGGAACTGGCCCACGTGCGACGTCAGTTGAACGCGGATGCGCTGACGCATGTCCCCAACGGCTGGGAGCAGGGACCCGGGCCGCTGGCGCCCGTGGTGGCCGACCCCGGCGCCTCGGTGCTGCCGCCCACCGCACCAGCCACCGGTCCGGTGGAGGAACGTCGCTCCAGCGGTTCGCCGCCCACCGCACCCGCTGATGCCTCGGAGTTCTCGGAGTCCTCGGAGGCACCGACTGAAGCTGTGGCGCCCGTGACCCCGTGGGCGGATGACGACAGCACGCGCGCGAAGAGGCCCTCCTTACAGACTGCACAGTCCACACAGACCGCACAGGACACCCAGGCCACACCGTCACAGGCAGAAGCCCCCACCGAAGCCATCACCACCGCCACCGCACACGCATCCACCAGGACCGCGCCCAAGAACTTGGGAGTCTTTGACGACACCACCTCCCTGACAGGGCTGCACACCGCAACCTCCCCGACCGTGTCTGAGGAGGGGCTGGGCACCGGTGGTACCGGACGCGGGGGTGGGTCCACGGCTTCCAGCGTGTGGTACGACGACGGCGGCGCGGCAGGGTCCGGCTCGGCCACACTGTCTGGCCATGCCACACCGTACGGACGCACTGCCCAGTCTGGACGCGCAACCAAGTCTGGACGCACCAAACCGACGGATCCCACCAAACCCATGGTCAAGCTCATCCGCTGGTCCGTGCTCAAGGTGGGCGTGGCCCTGGCTCTGACGGTGCTGCTGGTGTGTCTTGCTGCGTTCATGGGCTGGTTGCTGGGTTCGGGCAGCTTCCGCACGGAAGTGGTTCCGGCTGTCTACGGCACCAGCACCGAACAGGCGCAATCCCTGGTGCAGGACCAAGGATTCGGCAATGTGCGGGTGTACGAACAATCCAGCACTGAATTACCCGCAGGCTCAGTGCTGGGAACGGAGCCCGCTGAGGGGACCCAGATGCGCGTGGGTGAACAACTCTCCATCTTGGTCTCCAGTGGCCCCGCACAGGTGAGCGTTCCCGCTCTGGAGGGCTTGGAGCAGCAGGAGGCCACCTCACGGCTGGAGAACGCAGGGCTGAGCCCCGGTCAGATCACCACCGAGTTCTCCAGCTCAGCTGAAGGAACGGTCATTGCCGCCTCACCCACCCAGAGCACCCAGGTTGATGAGGGATCCAGCGTGGACCTGACCATTTCGGCAGGCTCCGAACCCACGGAGGTGCCCAACGTGGTGGGATCTGACGTCACTGACGCCACCAGTCAGCTGGAGGACCTGGGATTCACCGTTACTCGTGAGGACGTGGCCGGAGGCCGCTTGGGCCGGGTGATCACCCAGTCCCAGAACGGCACCAACATCACCCTACGAGTGATCTGACCGCTCAGACGTCCTGCGTCCCCCAGCAGGTGACCGGCCGTCGGTCATGTGGCCGACGGCCGGCTTGATGTTCAGTCAGTCACGAGCCAGGTAGCCTGCCACCAGGAAGGCGATCTCCAATGACTGCATGTGGTTGAGTCGGGGATCGCACAGGGTTTCGTAGCGGTCGGCAAAGTGGGCTTCCTCCACGGCTGCGGCACCGCCCAGGCACTCGGCGACGTCGTCGCCGGTCATCTCCACGTGTAAGCCACCGGGATGGGAGCCGATGGCCTGGTGCACCTCGAAGAAGCCGCGGACCTCGTCCACGACGTCGTCGAAGTTGCGGGTCTTGAAACCGGACGGGGTGGACACGGTGTTGCCGTGCATGGGGTCGGAGACCCAGACCACCTTGGCGCCGGATCCTTCCACGGCCTCCACCACACGCGGGAGGTTCTCGCGGATCTTGCCGGCCCCCATGCGGGTGATGAAGGTCAGGCGGCCCGGGATGCGGTGGGGATCCAACTTGTCGATCAGCGCCAAGGCGTCCTCCGCCGTCGTGGACGGGCCAAGCTTGACGCCGATCGGGTTCTCCAAGCGGGAGAGCAGGTCCACGTGGGCATCGTCCAACCCACGGGTGCGCTCACCGATCCACAGGAAGTGACCTGAGGTGCCGTACGGGCGGTGGGTGCGGGAATCGATGCGGGTCAGGGCTCGTTCGTAGTCCAACAGCAGGGCCTCGTGCCCGGTGAACAGCTCGGTGGTCTTGAGTGCATCAAAATCGGCGCCGCAGGCTTCCATGAACTTCACGGCGCGGTCGATCTCACGGGCCATGGACTCGTAACGGGAGTGCGCGGGGTTGGAGGCAAAGCCCATGTTCCAGGAGTGCACGTGGCGCAGATCCGCAAACCCACCGCCGGTGAAAGCGCGAATCAGATTCAGCGTGGATGCGGAGGTGTGGTAGCCGCGAACCATGCGGTTGGGGTCGTGGACGCGGGCCTCTTCCGTGAAGTCGAAGCCGTTGACCATCTCACCGCGGAAGGTGGGCAGGGTGAGGCCGTCACGCGTTTCATCGTTGGAGGAGCGCGGCTTGGAGAACTGCCCTGCCATCCGCCCCATCTTGACCACAGGCATGGAAGCCCCGTAGGTCAAAACAGCCGCCATCTGCAGCAATGTCTGGACGCGGGCGGTGATCTTGTCCGCGGTGGCGCCCTCAAAGGTCTCAGCGCAGTCACCACCCTGCAGGAAGAACGCACGACCCTGTGCCACCTCAGCCAAGCGTGCCTTGAGAGTGTCCACCTCACCGGCAAACACCAGCGGGGGCACGGTGGAGAGTTCCTCAATGCTGGAGGCAAAATCGGGGTGCTCAGCCCACGTGGGTTGTTGATCTGCCGTCAGGTTGCGCCACTCGTCCAGCCCATAGGTGTCAGCGGTGGGCTTGGGGCCGGGCTGGAACGGGAGCTGGGCTGTGTCTACGGAAACCTGAGTCACGGTGTTGCGTCCTTGCGTTTGCGGCCGTCAGTGCGGCCGTGGTGTGGCCGTGCCGGGAAGCACAGCAAATGGATGGACTGCGAGTTGGACTGTCCCTGACCCATGCGTGGTTTTGACACAGGTTCCGGCCCGCAATCGCGCAACCTCTACGCTACCGCAGCTCAAGGTGCCCACAGTCACACCTGCAGTCACACCTGCTTGAGCCGTGCCCAGCCCCCGGGCACCAGCGATCGCAGGCCTCAGCTTCCGGAGGCCTTGCCCTGCGCCTGTGCGCGCTTGACGTCAGCCGCGTAGGCCTCCACGTACTCCTGGCCGGAGAGCTTCTGGATGGCCTGGACGATCTCGTCAGCGATCTGCCGGACCACGTCCCGGTCCCCTGCACGATCCTTCAGGTGGGAGAAGTCCATGGGCTCACCAAAAATGGTGGTCACCCGGAATCCCTTCTTCTGCCGCCACGGGGCCGGGAACGGCGTGCCCAACGGCTGCACCACGTCCGTACCGATCATGGCAATGGGAATCACCGGAGCACCGGATTCCAGGACCAGACGGGCCACACCGATCTTGGCGCGGTACAGTCGGCCGTCATGAGAGCGGGTGCCTTCCGGATAGATCCCCAGCAGTTCACCCTCGGCCAGCTTTTTGCCACCGGCTGACAGGGACGCCGCTGACTTCTTGCCACCGGAGCGGTCCATGGGGATCTGGTTGATGGCTCGGAAGAACCCGGCCACGATCTTGCCTTTGAGCCCCTTGCCCGTGAAGTAGTCGGACTTGGCCAGGAAAAAGATCTGCCGGTCCACGGCAATGGGCATGAAGATGTGGTCAGCAGCCGCCAGATGGTTGCTGGCCAGAATGGCAGGTCCCGTGCTGGGAACGTTGTGTGCGCCCACCACCTTGGGGCGGAAAGTCAGGTTGATGAACGGGGCAACCACCCAGTTCTTCAAGAACATGTAGACCATGTGGTCTGCACTCCTTACGGCCGTTCATGCACTGTGCCGCAGGCGCTGTTGACCAACGACGACGGCGGAACCGTGACTGATTCCGCTGCAGTATCTCATGGCGGTGGTGAGAGCGGGCAGCCTTGCAGCAGTGAGAGCGTGGAGCCTTCCGGCAGTGAGAGCATGGTCCCATGACCACCCACCCCGATCTGCCCACAGAGGCCGACCCTCGCGTGGCATTCACCATGACGGCCGCACGGTCTGCCCACAGCACCTCCGGCTCCGGGGACAGCCCGGCACCGCAGCCTGTGGGAGTGCTGGTGATCCACGGCTTCACCGGTTCCGTCTACAGCGTGCGTGACTGGGCGCTGAATTTCACACCCGAGCACTCGGTGGTGGTGCCAGCGCTGCCAGGACATGAGTCCACATGGGAAGACCTTTCAACCACCACCTGGCAGCAGTGGTACACCCATGTGGCAGATCTGCTCGCCGAGCTGGCTTCCAGCCACGAGCGTGTGGTGGTGGCAGGGTTTTCCATGGGCGGTGCCCTGGCTTTGCGCCTGGCGGAGGCCATGCCGGAGGTGGTGGACGGCGTCGTCGTGGTGAATCCGGCGCTGTCGCTGCACAACCGGGCCGCGCGTGCTGCTTCCGTGCTGCGTCACGCCGTGAAGTCCACCCGCGCCGTGGGCAGTGACGTGGCCAAGGAAGGGGTGGATGAATACGCCTACGGGCGCACGCCCACAGCGGGTGTGGCCCAGTTGAACCGGTTGATGCGCCTGACCACCAGGGAGCTGGCCAAGATCACGGTGCCGGTGTTGGTGCTGCGCTCACGGCAGGACCATGTGGTCTCCAAAGCCTCCCACGAACTGATCATGCAGCGCTGCAGCGGCCCCGTGGAGACCGTGGTGCTACCGCGCAGCTATCACGTTGCCACCTTGGATCATGAGGCTGACGTGGTGCTCAACCGCTCCCGCGAATTTGTGGATGCCGTTGCGGCAGGACACTGTTCGATCACCGGTGGGCCACTTCCAGCAGCCCGGAGCGTCAGCTCTGCTGAGCCCGTGCAGGGAGGTTGCGGGTGAGCCAGACGCCCAGGGACCCAGAATCGGATCAGCAGGCCTGGGAGGAGATCGTTCACCGCCTCCAGGAGCCGGAGCCGGAGGACCCATCAGAATCTGAACCGGAACCTGAGGTGTATCAGGTTCCCTGGCGCTCAGCACTGCCTGCCGCAGGTGCTGTTCCCCGCGAACTTGCCGATGAGTCCGAGGAGGACTGGCAGCCTCACGACCCGGGACACGTGACCGCAGGATTGAGCACTGGCACACTGACAGCATGGTTACTGCTTATCGTGGTGCCTGTTGTTCTGGTCATCCTGGGAGCCATGATGGACGGGCTGCCGTGGTGGCTGTGGATGCCAGGTCTGGCCACGGTGATTTCCTCAATCATCACGTTGCTGGGCGGGCTGCCGGAACAACGTGACTCAGGCGATGACGGTGCTCGGGTCTGACCCGAACACCTGAAACCGTCACCGCAACGGATGCACCATCCAAAGTTTTCATCACCTGTTCGCCTCCACGCGATCACCTGATCCAACCCCCGGGAGACCCAGTGCGCGAAACATCCGTGCCGCCCATCCACGAGCACCTGACCCAGAAGCGCATCACCGACCTGCTGCAACGCCAAGCCACATCCACTGCTGACCCGGTCCTGTACGAACGGTTGCCCCGCACCGGGCCGGGCGTAGCTGTGCGGGCCTCCGAGTTCCGGCGGCAGGTCATGGACGTGGCCAAGGGCGTGGTGGCCGCAGGACTGGAGCCCGGGCAGCGTGTGGGGATTCTGGGACGCACCCGCTACGAGTGGAGTCTGGTGGACTTTGCCATTTGGTGGGCAGGCTGCGTATCCGTTCCCGTCTATGACTCCTCCTCCCCCGCCCAGATTGCCTGGAATCTGCTGGACTCCCAAGCACAAGCTGTGTTCGTGGAGAACCAGAAGCTGGAGGATGCGGTGCGCTCCACGGCCGCGCAGGTGGCAGACGGCTCGTTGGAGGGTCTGGACGACGGCGCCCAGGCCACCCATCTGGAGGCCGCGCAGCGGATGTGGCGCATGGACGGCACGGGCAACAGCCTGGAGCAGTTGATGGATGCAGGCCGTGAGATCTCCGATGACCAGTTGGAGCAGCGCAGGCTCACAGTGAACCTGGATGACACGGCCACCATCATTTACACCTCCGGCACCACGGGACCCCCCAAGGGGTGCGAGCTGACACACCGCAACTTTGTGTTCCTGTGTGAGAACGTCCAGCCCTATCTGCCGGAGGTCATCCACACCGGGGCCAAGACGGTGCTCTTCCTCCCGCTAGCACACGTGTTTGCACGCATGGTGGAGGTCATTGCCCTGCACGCCGGCATCACCCTGGCGCACACCCCCGATGTGAAGAACCTCAGCGCCGACCTGCAGCGGGTGCAGCCATCCTTCATCCTGGCCGTGCCGCGGGTGTTCGAGAAAATCATGATCGGCGCACGCATGCGAGCGCAGGATGGCGGCAAACTGCGCTCCTGGTTGTTCAACCGTGCGGTGACCACCGGCCAGAGTTGGTCCCGCGCCCACGCACGGGGCCGGGTCAGCCCGGTGTTGGCTGCACGGCACAAGCTCTACGACCGCCTGGTCTACGCCAAGTTGCGTGAAGCCATGGGTGGCAACGTCAAATGGGCCATTTCAGGGGGTGCGGCCCTGAGCGAGTCCCTGGCGCACTTCTTCCACGGCATCGGCCTGTACGTGGTGGAGGGCTACGGGCTCACGGAGACCACAGCCCCCATCGCGGCCAACACCCCCGCCATCAACGCGCTGGGCACCGTGGGCCGACCGCTGCCGGGTCACCAGATCCGTTTGGGCGACGACGACGAGATCCAGGTCCGCGGTCCCCACGTGATGGCCCGCTACCACGGTCGCCCGGATCTGACCGAGGAAGCGCTCAAGGACGGGTGGTTTGCCACCGGGGACCTGGGTGCCATGGATGATCGCGGACTGCTGCGGATCACAGGACGCAAGAAGGAAATCATTGTCACAGCCGGTGGCAAGAACGTAATCCCGGAGGTCTTGGAGGGTCCCATCCGGGCCACCGCCGCGGTCAGCCAGTGCATGGTGATCGGTGAGGGGCGCAAGTTCGTGGCCGCGTTGATCACCTTGGACCCGGAGACCCTGGCCAAACAACTGGAGTTCCTGGGTCTGGACCCCTCCATGAGCACCGAGCAGGCCGCCGAACACCCGGAGGTCATCAGTCACATCCAGTCCATCGTGGACCGGGCCAACCGCAAGGTCTCCGTGGCGGAAAGCATCCGTGCCTTCCAGATCCTGCCATCGGATCTCACGGTGGAATCTGGGCATCTGACACCGTCCATGAAACTGCGCCGCCCGGAGATCCTGCGCGATGTCGCTGAGACCATTGAGGAGCTGTATTCGCGTCCAGCACCCCCTGCGCGTCCGGCATCGGATGCCCGTGCGCGTTTGGAGTCCTCCCTGGAGAGTTCCAAGGAGCGGTTGGAGAACTCCCGGGAGCGCCTGGAGACCTCAGTGCAGCGGCTGGAGACCTCCATGGAGCGGCTGCGCGAAATCACAGAGAAGAACGTCAAGGACATTCACTTGAAGGACCTGCCAGGTGTGGAGCGTGGTCTGAAGGAAATGAAGGAACGCAGGGACCGCCACTGATGCCCACAGAGACCAGCAGAACCACCACCACCGCCGTCGTCCCGGCCGCCCGGCTGAAGACCGCACGCTGGGCCTCCGGCGGGTTCTTCCTGGTCAACGGCGCGGTGTACGCCAACCTTTTGCCCCGTCTGCCAGAGGTCAAGGACGCCTTTGAGCTGACCAACACGCAGTTCGGTTTTCTGGTGATTGCCCTGCCTGTGGGGTCCATCCTGGCCGGGATGGCACCGGCACCCTTGTTGCGCAGGTTTGGTTCCGCCCGTGTGGCAGGGATCGGCTCGGCTGCCTTGGCTGCCGTGATTGCCGTGGCGGACACTGCTGCTGCGTGGGCTGCCGGCAGCACATTGTTCCTGGGTGGCCAGGCAAACGGCGCAGCGGTGGGTCTGGGCGTGGTGGTGGCCTATCTGGCCGGCATGATGCTGGCCGGCATGTTGGACGCTATTGTGGACACGGCCCAGAACGCCCAAGGCATCCAGATCCAAAAAGCCATGGGCCGTTCCATCCTCAACTTCCTGCACGCACTGTGGAGCCTGGGGGCCATGCTGGGCGGCCTGATGGGATCCGCTGCCGTGGCCTTGGACCTGCCACTGCACATCCACCTGGCCATCAGCGGCGCGCTGTTCGCGGCCGTGGCGTTGATCTCCCAGCACTTTGCCCTGAACCGTCATGAGACGGAGGGCCTGAGCCGGGTGCGGGTGGTGGCCGATGAAACCGGCCCGGGCACACCGGACACACCCGCCAAACCGGTGATCCCCGCGGCCTCCCCCTCCACCGGACGCGCACTGGCCCTGGTGGCCTTGATCTCCAGCATCGCCATTGCAGGCGCCATGGTGGAAGACCTTGGGATGAACTGGTCCACCCTGTTTCTCTCCCGCGTCCTGGACACACCGGCAGCTTGGGCCGGCATGGGTCTGGTGGCGCTGATGGCCGCTCAGTTCATCGGACGGCTGGTGGGCGATGCCATGACCAACCGGTTCGGACGGGTCTGGATGGCACGATTCGGCGGCAGCCTGGCCGCGGCTGGCCTGGCCGTGGCGGCTCTCTCCCCCGCACCGACTTTCGCCATCATCGGTTTTGCCCTGGCCGGTTTCGGTTGCGCCACGCTGGTGCCCTCGGCCTTCCACGCCGCGGACTCCGTGCCTGGGCTCAAACCCGGCACCGGGCTGACCATGGCCGGGTGGCTGCTGCGAGCTGCGTTCTTGAGTGTCTCCCCGTTCGTGGGCGTGGTCTCCGATTCCGTGGGGCTGCGGGTGGCGGTGTTGGCCGTCCCCGTGGTCGCCATTTTTGCCGTGGTGGTGGCGGGGGCGCTCAGAG
>NZ_JROX01000086.1:0-8148 GCF_000800955.1 Kocuria sp. ZOR0020 | reverse complement strand
ATCCACGTCAACGTCATGGCGGGCCGTGACCTTCAGCAGTGCGTTGGGCTCCTCCACGCCGGCTGCCATGACACCGCGGGGGCGGCCCAGGTACATGGAGTCGGCGCAGGTGATCACTCCGTTGGCCAGCAGGGCGGAGGCCACGGTGTCCCCGGCATGGCCCTGGAACTGACGGCCATCCACAGTGAAGGACAAGCTCTGGTCACGGTTGATGCCGTGACCCGCTGCATTGCCTGCAGACAGGCGGTGTGACTGATTCGCGGACTGTGCCTGCATCACAATGCACCTCCGGTGCTCGGGCGCGGATCGGTGAGGCGGTAGACGGACTGGACCTTGTACGTGGCGGTGTCGCGCACCACGTTGAACCACTTGCGGCATCCGGCGGTGTGCACCCACCGCTCTGCCAACAGGCCCTTGGTGTTACGGCGGTAGAACAGGTACTCGCCCCACTCCTTGTCCGTCAGTGCAGCAGGGTCCTCCGGGTACGGCACGTGGGCTTCACCGCCGTAGTGGTACTCGGTTTCATCACGTGGCCCGCAGTAGGGGCATTCGATCAGCAACATGGTGGTCTCTTTCTGAGGGTGAGCGTCCGCAGGTGTTCGGCGTCGTTGATTCGGGTGAGCGTCAGTGGGCCACTGCGGCCGCGCCGTGCTCATCGATCAAGGCACCGGTTTCAAAACGCTCCAGGCTGAAGGGCGCGTTGAGCGGGTGCGGTTCATCCGTGGCAATGGTGTGGGCAAAGGCAAAGCCGGCGCCGGGAGTGCCCTTGAATCCGCCCGTACCCCAACCGCAGTTGACGTACATCTGGTCCACCGGCGTCTTGGAGACGATCGGGGAGGCATCCAGAGTGACGTCCACAATGCCGCCCCAGGTCCGCAGCACGTGCGCTCGGGCAAAAATGGGGAACAGTTCCACGGCCGCAGCCATCTGCTGTTCGATCACGTGGAAGGCACCGCGTTGGCCGTAGCCGTTGTAGGCATCAATACCGGCACCCATGACCAGCTCGCCCTTGTGCGCCTGGGAGACGTAGACATGCACGTGGTTGGACATCACCACGGTGGGGTGGACGGGTTCATGAAGTTCTGAGACCAACGCCTGCAGCGGGTGGGACTGGATGGGCAGCCGGAATCCGGCCATCTCCGCCAGGACCGAGGAGTGCCCCGCGCCGCACAGCGCCACCTTGCCGGCGTGAATGGTGCCGCGGGTGGTTTCCACTCCGGTCACACGGTCGCCCTCCTTGAGGAATCCCGTGATCTCACAGTTCTGGATGATGTCCACGCCCATTTCATCCGCCTTGCGGGCGAATGCCCAGGCGACGTGGTCATGCTTGGCGATCCCCGCACGCGGCTGATAGGTGGCACCCATGATGGGGTAACGGATGTCATCCCCGATGTTGATGATGGGGCACAGTTCCTTGACCTCTTGCGGGGAGAGCCACTCGGCATCCACGCCGTTGAGCTTGTTGGCGTTCACGCGCCGCACGCTCTCCCGGACGTCCCCCAGGGTGTGGGCCAGATTCATCACGCCGCGCTGGGAGAACAGGAAGTCGTACTCCAGCTCCTCCGGAAGGACCTCCCACAGCTTCAGCGACTTCTCATAGATGGCAGCCGATTCATCCCACAGGTAGTTGGAACGAATGATGGTGGTGTTGCGGGCCATGTTGCCGCCGGCCAGCCATCCACGCTCACACACCGCAATGTTGGTGATGCCGTGGTGCTTGGCCAGGTAGTAGGCCGTGGCCAGTCCGTGTCCACCACCACCCACAATCACGACGTCGTAGGAGGGCTTGGGATCCGGGTTACGCCACAGAAAGTCTGGGTGTTCCGGGAGCAGGTCAGCCATGGATGGCTCCGTTCGCAGCTCAGCGGCAATCCTGATACAGGACTGATATATCTGTTGTGCGGCCACGCTATGCTAGGGCTCGAATCGGTGTCAATGACCTTTTTCACCGTGACCTCAACAAGACCGGGAAGGAGTGGAGGGCATGACCGTTCAACCCGCCACCACGCAAGCCGCCACGGCACCACCAGGCCCTACGCGATCCCTGGCTGACCAGGCTTTTGAGCAGTTGCAGGACCGCCTGATCTTCCTGGACATCGCCCCCGGGGAGCCGGTCAACGAGGGCGAACTCTCCCGCGAGCTCGGCGTGGGACGCACCCCGCTGAGGGAGGCCCTCAAACGGCTGGAATCAGACCACCTGGTGATGACCTACGCACGGCGGGGAACCTTTGCCACACCCGTGGACATCACCGCGCTGTCTGAGATTTCTCAGGTCCGCCAGGTGCTTGAACCTCTTGCCGCAGGGTTGGCGGCGCAGATGCGTGGGGGGCGTCGTCGTGATGCTGTGGAGGCGTTGATCCAGGAACTGGAGTCCACGCCGCCAACTCCTGCGGACAGGGACCACGCGCTGCGCTGGGACCGGCGCATCCACCGGGAGATCTACGCCGCCGCCGGCAACAGCCACCTCCAGGCCACCTTGGAGCGGTACAACAATCTGGCCACACGGATCTGGTGTGTGGCCGCGGACCGGCTGCCCGTGATCCACCATCACATTGAGGTCCACGTAACTCTGCTGAGGGCCATTGTGGACGGCGATGCCGAGGCTGCAGCACAGACCATGTGCACCCATGTTCAGGAGTTTGAAACCCACATCCGTCAGGTGCTCTGAGCGTCCTTCAGGTGTTCGTGGGCCACGGATGGACTGGCCAGGAAGTGCAGCAAGGATTCCAGTGGACCACGCCCCACCAACAGCGCCCACAGGATGCACCCGGTGGTGATTCCCAAGGTCATGGGCCAGAACGGGTCCAGGGCGCGGAAGCCGTCCAGCGGATCAATCACCCAGCCCACCTCCGGGTTGGCCAGAATCCAGATTCCCCAAACCACCAGATGCGCCACGTAAGCGGTCAAGGGCATGGAGCCGAGTACGCGCATGGGCCACAGGAGCCACCGCACTGCCGTGCGACCGATCAGCACGCACAGGCCAATCACCGCCAGCGCGAACCCGCCCGATCCAACGGCCTCCCCCACCCCTGAGGAATGCGGAAAACTCTGAACCACGGACAGTGCCCACAGCCGCGTACCCGGGGGCAGGTATTCACCGTGGGTTTCCACCACGGCATTTCCCGCAGGCCCCACCACCCCGTATCCAACGACGGCGGCCACCGCACCGCCCGCCGCCATCACCAGTGTGCGGGTGGTTGAGTGCGCCACCGCCCGGCCGGCCACCAGGCCGGCGGCCACAAATGCCACCCAGAGAACGAACGGGTAGTTCCACCCCAATGCATTGAACACAGCTTCTGCGGCCGAGTCCGGAACGGGCGGACCATGGCGGTTGATGAAAGCCACCAGAAAGGGTGCAGTGACGGCTACCAGCAGTGAGGTGGCCAGCAACCATCGTGTGGACCACGTGAGCATGATCGCACCGATCAAGAGCAGAACACCGTAGGCGGGCAGCACGATGTAGACAGGGATCTCAAAAGCAAGCAGCCCCAACCCGATGGCCCAGATGACCACCGCGCGGATGGCGATGGAGGTTCGCGCACCTGCCTGAATCCCGGGCGCTTGTGAGGCGGACCGGGCCAACAGCCCCAATGACACTCCAGCCAAGGTGGCAAACAGGATGGAGGAACGGCCCTCCACCACCCCCAGCCAGGTTCCGGGGTCAGCCCAGACGAGTTCCGGGACCACCATCAGATGTGCTGCAAACATGCCCAGAACCGCCAAACCGCGGGCAAGGTCAATGCCTGGCTCACGGCGTGGTTGCTCCAGACGGCGAACATTGCGACTCAGGTGTGCCGCCAGGCTGGGCGCGGATGGTGGGGACATTGCCGCCGATTCTGCCGGTTCCACCTGGTGACGGGCTGATGGGTGGGGTATCGGCCTGTTGCACATGATCCCCTTCATCAAGACCTCCGTGAGGCGCCTGCACGACGCCGGACTGTCCGGGTGGTTGTTGGTGATCGCAGTGATTCCCGTGCTGGGGCCGGCCATTCTTCTGGTCCTGCTGGCCAAGCGTTCAGCGCCACTGGACCCGGAACTTGCGCACCTGGGTTACGACTGAGAGGACGACAAACGCTTTGCTGTCCCCTTCACGAGCCACCGGCTCCCAGCCAACTGAAACCGGGCGTCACAAAACCTATGTGCCGCGCCACAGTCTGCTGACCAACGGACTATTCATGTGGCCCGGGTTGGTTGTAGGGACAAGAATCAGGTCCCCACCACCAATCAGGAGCAACAGTGCCCGGCTTCAACACCCGCGTGATTCATGCGCTGCACGGCAACCATCTGGACGCCGTCGTGCCACCGATCCACACCGCATCCACCTTCCTGCAGCCCACCGAGGGCGGCGAGGGTGAGTTCGAGTACCAGCGCGGCTCCAACCCCACGCGCACGGATGCGGAGACCACGCTGGCTGCCCTGGAGGGCGCCGAGCACGCGTTCGCTTTCTCCACCGGCATGGCTGCCACGGCCTCCGTTCTGGGCATGCTGGCCTCCGGTGATGAGGTCATCATGGGCCTGCCGGTGTACGGCGGTAACTACCGCTGGGCCAGCATTGAGCTGCCCAAGCGCGGGGTGACCACCACTTTTGTTCCGGATCTGAACCAACTCACGGATGAGCACTTCACGGACGCCGTCAAGATGGTGTTCCTGGAGACCCCCACCAACCCCACGCTGCGGGTGGCGGAGATCCGCCGCATCGCCGATCTGGCGCACTCCCACGGCGCCCTGGTGGTGGTGGACAACACCTTCCTGACCCCGTACCTGCAGCGGCCCCTGGAGTTGGGGGCCGATCTGACCGTGCAGTCCGCCACCAAGTACCTGGGCGGCCACGGGGACCTGTTGGCCGGCGTGGTGGCCACCAACGACGACGACCTTGCCGCCACCGTGGCGCAGTCGCAGGTCATTCTGGGCGGGGTGCTCTCCCCCATTGATTCCTACCGACTGCTGCAGAACGTGAAGACTTTGGGTCTGCGCCTGGACCGCCAGCAGGAGAACACCCGGAAGATCGTGGCGGCCCTGCGTGAGCACCCGTCCGTGGCGCGTGTGGTGGAGCCTGGCTCTTTCAACGAGGAGGAAACTCGCATCCAGTCCGAGCAGGCCACCGGCAACGGTGCCGTGTTCGCGTTTGAGCTGACCCAGGACAAGGACATTCGAGCCTTCCTGGCCGAACTGAAAGTGTTCGGCTTTGCCGTGAGCCTGGGCGGCATCGAGTCCCTGATCTGCCTGCCCGCTCACATGACCCACGGTGCTTACTCGGATGAAGACCGCGCCCTGGCCCAGATTCCGGAGAACCTGCTGCGCGTGGCCGTGGGCATCGAGGAAGCTGAAGACCTGATTGAGGATCTGACTCATGCGATCGATCCAGCCTGACCGTCCTTCCGCCGCCCGGGCGCGCCTGAACTCCCCCGTTACTCGGCGTGCAGCGCTGGGTGGCTTGGGATTGGGTGGATTGTCCCTGGCGTTGGCAGCGTGCTCGGGTGGGGACGGTTCGACGTCGTCGTCAGCGGTTCAGGGTGATGAACTGGAGAAGATCCGTGCGGCCGGGGAAATCCGGATTGGCATGGAGGGGACATTCCAGCCGTACGGTTACCACGATTCCACCGGTGAACTGGTGGGATTCGAAAAGGAAATCGCGGACCTGGTGGCAGCCGATCTGGGCGTTAAGCCGGTGTATGTGGAAACCCAGTGGGATTCGCTGATTGCAGGCGTTGACGTGGGCAGATATGACATTGTGATCAACAACATTGCACCCACGGACGCCCGCCGGGAGGTCTTTGACTTCTCCATCCCCTATGCCATCAGTGAGGGCAAAGTGGGGGTCTCCGGTGATTCCCCGTTGCAGTCCGTGGATGAAATCCCGGACCACTCGGCAGCACAGACGGAAACCTCCAACTTTGGCCAGGAAATGGCCAAGGCAGGAGCCAATCTTGTTCCCGTGACGGGCTTTGACGAGGCCATCATGCTGGTCTCCTTTGACCGTGTGGACATGACCGGCAATGACTACGTGACCTTTGAAGCGTTCTTCCAACAGCGCCCTGACGTTGACATCCGCCTGCTGGACGGCACCCTTGGGGACCCCGCTGAATCCGCAATCCTGATGGCCAAGGGGCAGGACAGCCTCAAGGCCGCCATTGACGAATCCCTCCGCACCCACATGGACAACGGCGATCTGGCGCGCATTTACCAGAAGTACGTTTCTCTTGACCTCACCCCGGAATCATGACTGAACTTTTCTCACTCTGGGCAGAGTCACTGCCCCAACTGCTGCTGGCCACCATCACGGTGACCATCCCGTTGAGCATCATTGCTTTCATCCTGGCGTTGGTGGTGGCTGTGTTGGCCACCACCATGCGAATGGGGCGGGTCAAACCGCTGCAGTGGATCTCCCGCTTTTACGTGTGGCTGTTCCGCGGCACGCCCATCCTGGTGCAGTTGTTCATCATTTTTTACGGGCTGCCCGCCATTGGGATCACGTTGTCCGCGTGGACCTCGGCCATCATTGCGTTCACGTTGAACACCGGCGCCTATGCCGCGGAAACGTTGCGTGCTTCCGTGCAGTCCATTCCGCGGGGGCAGATTGAGGCCGCCAAGACCTTGAACTACACCGGCTGGCAGATGCTGCGCCACGTGATTGCCCCGCAGGCTCTGCGCATTGCGCTGCCGCCGCTGGGCAATGACCTGATTGACCTGGTCAAGGGCACATCCTTGGTCATGGTGATCACCCTGGCTGACGTGTTCCAGGTGGGCCGCCAGATTGCTGCCACCACCTTCCAGCCGCTGGCCCTCTACATGGAGGTGGCCGCCATTTACCTGCTGCTGTTCACCATCTTGTCCGTGCTCCAGTCCCGCCTGGAGAAGGTCTCCAACCGTTACGTCAGGAGCACCAATGCTTGAGTTGAAGAACGTTTCCAAGGCTTACGGGGACAACACTGTTCTGAACAACGTGTCCCTGAACCTCCCGGACGGTCAGACCACCGTGATCTTGGGCCCTTCCGGTTCCGGCAAGTCCACGCTGCTGCGGTTCATGAACCTGCTGGAGGTTCCGGAGACCGGTGCCCTGACGGTCAACGGTGACTCCGTGTCGTTTGGCCAGCGGCTCACCGATGCACAGATCCGCTCCGTTCGCCAGCACTCGGCCATGGTGTTCCAGGGCTACAACCTATTCCCAAACCAGACCGTGCTGGGCAACGTCAGCCTGCCGCCGGTGCTCAACGGCAAGATCTCCAAGGATGAGGCCCGTACCCGCGCACAGTCCTACCTGGACCGCGTGGGCATGGGCGACCGCCTGGAGGAGTACCCGGACAACCTCTCCGGTGGGCAGCAGCAACGTGTGGCCATCGCCCGCGCGTTGGCCGTTGAACCGGACTTCCTGCTGTTCGACGAACCCACTTCCGCCCTGGACCCCGAACTGGCTGCTGAGGTCACCCGCGTGATGGTGGACCTTGCCCAGGAAGGCCGCTCCCTGGTGGTGGTCACCCACAACATCGAGTTCGCCCGCACCGTGGCGCAGCGCGTGATCTTCCTTGCCGACGGCGGCATTGGTTTCGACGGCGCCCCGGAGGACTTCTTTGCCTCCGACTCCGAACGGATCCAGAGGTATCTGAGCACGTACGGGGGCTGATGGCGGGGCGGCCTACAGGGTGGGCTCATGAAGAGGGTTCACATTCACGAGGCGGAAGCGCGCCTATGTGAGCTCCTGGCCGAAGTTGAACGTTGAGAGTCCGTCTTGATCGCCAGGGGCTCGGGGACCATCGCGCGCCTGGTACCTGCTGAGTCCGATCGACGTGAGCTGGGCTTCAGTTCCTTCGTGATGCCGGCCAGCTTCTTCGACGATCTGCCTGACGATCAGTTGGCTGCATGGGATGGCGACTGAGCGGTTCAGCAGCTACCCCTCAGTTGTTGGTCAAGGGGCGCAAGGCAGGGTGCTGAAAGAGTGCTTCCGGACCGTGAGTTGCGGCTACGGCTGCCACCGCAGCGGTCGGTACAGGTGGCCCAATGAGCATCATGGGTTGACTGCCGTCGAACTCCAACACCAAGTTCCAATGAACGATGTCTGGATACATTGACGAGATCGCCCCGTACCAGAAGCGGCCCTTCCCAAATGAGTGTGGGTAAGGGCCCAAGCGGGGTGCGTGTCACGGGGGTCGG
>NZ_JROX01000085.1:0-5040 GCF_000800955.1 Kocuria sp. ZOR0020 | reverse complement strand
AGGCCGTGGAGGCCTTCGCCGCGGCCACCGCCGGCCACGACCCGCGGGCGCGCCTGATTGCGCGGGCCGGCGAATGAGGCGGGAACGTCAGGAGGGACAGAGATGACCGATCACAGCGAGGAACGCGCGCTCTTCGTGATCTCCGTGGCGGCCGAACTCGCGGACATGCACCCGCAGACCTTGCGCCAGTACGACCGCCTGGGGCTGGTCCAGCCCACCCGTGCCCCCGGGCGGTCACGGCGCTACTCCCAACGTGACATCGACAAACTGCGGGAGATCCAGAAGCTCGCCCAGGACGGGATCTCCTTGGAGGGGATCAAACGCATCATGCAGTTGGAGAACCAGGTGGCCGCACTGCAGCACCGCGTCACGGAGCTCACGGATGCCCTGGAGACTGCGCGGGACCAGTTGGATCACGACCACAGTGTGTGGGCGGCCTCCCCAACGGGTGAGGTGGTGCGTTACCCGCGTGGCTCCCGCCCGCCGGGTACCCCGCCCCGGCCCAAGTCCCGTGCCCTGGTGCTGTACCGTCCGCGGCGCACGGACTCCGGGCAGTGAGCACTGGCGTCATCATCTGACCGGGTGCTGTGGTGCCTACTGCGCGGGTGGATCAGTCCGTGGGTGGCTGCCTGGCTGTGATGGACAGGTGCTGTTGGGCCAATCTGCGCAGAATCTTGAGGACCGGGTCCACCAGCAGGGTTCCCAGGATCACCTGGTGGACGGCCCGGGCAGGATCAGCAGGCAGGGAGTTGATGTCCACGCGCGCGATTTTCTCCGCGGCGTCCGCGTACACATTCAGTCGGCTGGCATCCACCCCCAGATCTGCTTGATCGCAGGCATCCCAGGCTTCATCCAACTGATCGATCAACGGATCCTGGGGATTGATGGTCCATTCACGTTCGGACAACCACCGGCGCGCACGGCTCGGCTCCTGTGAGTCCGGGCCGTCTGTGCTTTCGGCAGCCGGCGGTTCGTGACCCGGCGCCATGGTGGCCACGTCCGCGTTCTCCAAGGCGCGTTGGGCAGAACCCAGCAGGCCCAAACGCTCGATCTGGGGGTTCTCCAAGGTCTCCAGCACGCGCTGCACGGCATCAAGTTTGAGTTCTCCCACCTCCGTGAGGGCGCGCACCAGGCGGACACGATCCACGTGGGTGTGGTCGTAATCGGCTTGAGTGCGGGAAAGCTGACGACCTGGTTGCAGCAACCCCTTGCGCAAATAGAACTTCAGCGTGGCCACCGGAACACCGGTTTGTGCAGAAAGCGCGGAAATTTTCATGATCACCCCTTGACGTTGGATAGTCTAACTCTCCAATATTGGATACTGTAACTATCCAGATGGTGACACCGGAGGCTGCCATGACCACCCCCTTGACTCACGCGCACACCGGCGGCGTCGTCGTTTTTCAGATCGGGATGACCGTGAAAAAGCCGCACAGGCCTGACTTGTGGGGGCCGGTGGCGCTGGCAATGTCCAGAATGCAGACCGAACTCAAGCGCAACATGGCCCAGGCCGAGCGGGGTGAGGCCGAGGATTTGGGCTTCATGGGTGGGGTCAATCTGCTGGGCGCCAGGGGACCCTGGTGTGTGCAGTACTGGCGCAGTGTTGAGCAGCTCTACGCCTATGCGGCCGACCCCCACCACGCACATCTACCGGCCTGGCGGAAGTTCAACCAGGCGGCACGCAAGAACCCGGGTGCTGTGGGGGTCTGGCACGAAACCTATGTGGTGGCCGAAAGCGGCATCGAGACCCTTTACGGCAACGGTGCGGTGGTGGGCCTGGGGGCCGTGGCCGGGACCGTGCCGGTGGCCAAGCGTGGCCTGAAAGCTGCTCAGCGGTTGGGCTCGGCCCCGGACTCGCGCGTCAACTGATCCGGATCCACCTGGGGGATCTCCCCGGTGTAAGTGCCGGTTTCGTAGTCGTAGTCCAGGGGATTGCCGTCCTCATCCGTGCGCTGGTACCACTGCGTGTACTCGGGAGCCGCGGAGTCAAAATGCGCGGCTGTGGCCCACTTCTGATTGGCCCCGGAGGCGCGCTGAACACCCAGCATGAAGTCATCCCCGTAGTCATCAATGCCGTGACGCACCGCCTTGTCCAGGGCCCACCGGGTGTACTGGCCGCGCAGGATCAGGGGATCGCTGCGGAGGTCCTTGTGCAGTGCGAACACCATGGCGAACATGATCAGCGTGAACGGCAGCGCCGTGACGGTGATCAGGTTCTGCAGGCCCGTCAACGCGGATTCACCGCCCACCAGCAACATCACGACGGCGATGCCCGCCATGCACAGTCCCCAGAACACCGTGATCAGTTTGCGGGGTTCAGGGTCACCGCGCTGGGACATCTGGGAGGTCACCACGGAGGCGGAGTCTGCGGTGGTGATGAAGAAGATGGCCAGCATCAGAATCACCAAAATGGCCATGATGCCCGCCCCGGGCAGGGTGTCCAGCACCACAAAGAAGATCTCCTCAGGCGCGGGCAGGGAGTCGATGGTGCCATCCGGGGCAATGGTCTGGTTCTCCAGCTGTGCGCGGATCGCGGTTCCACCCACGATGGTGAACGCCAGAACCACAATGGTGGAGGGGATGAACAGCACCCCAAAGATGAACTGCCGGATGGTGCGGCCACGGGAAATCTTGGCCACAAAGATCCCCACGAACGGCGCCCAGGAGACCCACCACGCCCAGTAGAAATTGGTCCAGGCGGAGAGGAACGCCTCCATCTCCGGGCCGTCCGCCATGGAGGCCGAAAGCATGGTCGGCAGTTCCGCAAAGTAGGTGACCACCACGGACGGAATGAAGTTCAGCAGGAAGGCCGTGGGGCCCAGGACAAAAAAGAACAGGGCCAGGAAGATGGCCAGGACCATGTTGATGTTGGACAGCATCCGGATCCCTCGGGCCACCCCTGACACGGCGGAGGCGATGAACCCTGCCGTCAACACGGCAATGATGATCAATGCCACGGCGTTGCCGGCCTCCCCCCAGCCGGTGACAACCTCCACGCCACGTCCGATCTGCAGCGCACCGATGCCCAGGGCTGCCGCCGTGCCGAACAAGGTGGCGATGATGGCCAGCATGTCGATCACCCGCCCGGCCCAGGTGTCGGTCTTGCCGTCCCGGAAGAACGGTGCGAACACGGAACTCATCAGCGGCACCCGACCGCGGCGGTAGGAGGTGTAGGCAATAGCCAGGCCCACCAGGGCGTAGATGGCCCAGGCGTTCAACCCCCAGTGCAGTGCGGCCTGAGCCGAGGCCAGCTTGACCGCCTCCTGCGTGGCGGGATCCACTGATCCCGGGCGCGGGGAGAGAAAGTAGGTCATGGGTTCGAACGGGCCGAAGAAGATGATGCCGATGCCAATGCCGGCCGCAAAGAGCATGGCCGCCCACGATGCCGTGGAGTACGTGGGCTTGTCCTCGTCCAGCCCCAAGGGGATGCGACCGTACTTGGACAGCGCCAGGTACAGCAGATAGACCGGCAGGATGAT
This sequence comes from Kocuria sp. ZOR0020, assembly GCF_000800955.1. Taxonomy (NCBI): domain Bacteria; kingdom Bacillati; phylum Actinomycetota; class Actinomycetes; order Micrococcales; family Micrococcaceae; genus Kocuria; species Kocuria sp. ZOR0020. Next base: position 1,561 of record NZ_JROX01000085.1, on the reverse strand, counting down.
GGCCAGCGTGCTGAAGGCCCAGCCCAGATTCCCCATGGTCCAGGTCAGGGCGGCAGATGATGCCGTGGTCAGGGTTTGCGTGCTCAGCACACCCCACAGGATGAAGCCCAGGATCAGTGCGCCCGCCACACCGGAGACAAATCGGTCCACGCCGTAGCGGTTCTTCTGATCATCCACCGTGATGCCCGGAACCAGCGCGGGGTGGATGTTGTGCGGGTAGTTGATCTCATCCAGGAAGGACCTGGCGAAACCCGGCCGGTACGTTCCCCAGCGGATGTGCGGCGTGGAGGCCTGCTCTGCGCCTGCTGGCGTGCCGTCGGGGGAGGGTGCGGGGTGGGCGTCGTCGTTGTGTCCTGCGGGCATGGGGTGCTCAGATCCGTAGACAGTGTGGGCTGTCCAAGGTTAAGCCACAGCATGCTGATGGTTGCGTCTTGAGGTGATGACTCACCAAGGGTGGCGGCATGGTGATTTACGTATTACTTTAATTGCATGATTGAGCAGGAGACCATCGCTGGCGTGCCAGTGACTGAAGCGCAGATTGCAGTTTGGGCTGACGAGGCCGAGGCAGGATACGACGCTCAAGTTTTGAAGAAGCGAGGCCGTGGGCGTCCAGGTCGCGGTGCCAAGCCGTCTCAAGTTGTTGCGTTGCGGCTGACTGTCGACGAGATTGCTGCGCTCGACACCCGGGCCGAACGCGAGGGAAAGTCTCGCTCCGAGGTGATCCGGGACGCCTTGGCTTCCACGTGAAAGTCCACACGTCGGCACGAAAACACGGGATCAGCCCTGAGGACATCGTCCAGGCGGCGACATGGCCAACTTGGATTGAAGACCTTGACGACGACAGTCCGAGTAGGCAGCTCCGTCTCGGATTCGACACTCGTGGCCGCATGCTGGAAACGGTTGTCCTCGTTTTCGACAGCGGCAATGAACTTGTCATCCACGCGATGAAAGCACGACCCCAAATGCTTGATTTGCTTCCCTGAACCAGTGCTCAGCTCAGTCCGTACGACGCCGGTAGGTCAGGTCCCGCGGGATGCGCCCGGCCTCGCGCGCCTTGCGTTCAAAGCTGGTGAGGGTGCGGCCCTCCCAGCGCGGGGCCCACCCCTGGTCCGGGGCCGAGTCCGTGGCCAGAGGACCGGGGTTGAGATTCTCGAACCGGCCGTCGGCCTCGATGACCTGACGCATCTGGATGGCGTACTCCTGCCAGTCCGTGGCCAGGCGCCACGTGCCGCCGGGCTTGATCACGGAGGCCACCTGGTCCACAAAGTGTGCGGAGACCAACCGCCGCTTGTGGTGCTTTTTCTTGTGCCAGGGATCCGGGAAGAACACCCACATCTCGTCCACAGAAGCCGGCTCCAAGAAGTGGTCAAGAACCTCCGGGGCGTTGGCTTGCACCGCGCGAACGTTCTGGGACCCGTTGGCCGCTGACTTCATCAGCAGATCCGCCAGTCCTGGCGTGTAGACCTCCACGGCCAGGAAGTCGTGCTCCGGCACCTCGGCTGCACGGTGGGCCATGGCCTCACCCAAACCGGACCCGATTTCCACCACCAGCGGCACGTTG